>JAYUPP010000109.1:0-4572 GCA_043760045.1 Betaproteobacteria bacterium | reverse complement strand
TGGAAACGCTGCTGGCTTTCAAGCGTGCCGGCGCCGATGGGGTGCTGACCTACTTTGCGCTGGACGCGGCGCGCAAGCTGCGCCATGGCTGATGCGCGTTCTTGATGCGCGTTCTTGATTCGAGCCGAGTCTGATGCGCGTCTTCTGGATACAGGCTGACCGGTTCACCGAACTGGGCAGCATGCCCGAGACCGTGCCTGCCGATGGTTTCTTGTGGCTCGGCACCGCGCGGGTCGAATTTGAAGATCTAACGCACGACATCCAGGCCGCGCTGCAGCGCTGGCAGGCCGGTGCACTGGTGGACTTGCATGTGCAAGACCTGCTGAACAACCAGTTGCCCAGTCACTATGACTACACCTCGTGGTACGACTTGATGGTCTTTCGCCGCTTGGCCGCTGGCGCCGGCAGTGCAGCCTTGTTTGTGGATGAAAGCAAGGGCACGCCAGCCACGGCGCGCCAGGCGCTGCAGGCCATCGACACCAGCCCGGTTGGTTTTGCAGTTTTTGACCGTGTGCTGCTCACGGTGCACCCGGCCGATTGCGCCGTGCGTGAACACTTTGCTGCCCGCCTGGCCGCCATGGTGGTGGGTGCCGGCCCCGCTGCCGTGACCAACGGCAATGAGGCGCGCGGCGTGGCCCGGCTGCCCAGCAGTGCGGCCGACCTGATGCTGCGCATGGTGAACCACCTGGTGGACAGCTATCTCGACCTGCGCCGGTTGCTGACGCGCCAGTTGGGTTATCTGCAGCAGCAACTGCTGGACCCCAAAAGCCGCTTCGCCGATTGGCAGCTGCTGCTGGAGTCGCGCAACGCGCTGAACCAGCTGGAAGACACTTGTGAAGACCAGCGCAGTGCGGTGCAGGAATGGATCGATGCGCTGGACGAGTGGCCCGATGAAGCGGAAGCTGAAAAGCGCCGTGAACGGGAACTGCTGCGTGTGCGCTCGCGCGATGTGCTGGAACATGTCGAGCGGGTGCTCTCGCATGTGCGGCGGCTGCAGCAAAGCGCAGAAACTGCGGTGCAGATGCACTTTTCAGCTCTGAGCCACCGCACCAACGACATCATGCGCACACTGACGGCACTGACGGCGATCTTCCTGCCCTTGAACCTGATCACCGGGTTTTTCGGCATGAACTTTGATTTCCTGCCTTTGATCCATTCGACCCAGGGTGTGTGGCTCACCGTGGTCTTGATGGCGCTTGTGGTGGCCGGATTGGTGGTCTTCTTCCTGCGCAAGCGGTATTTGGGGCGCAACCAGCGCTGAGGCTGGCGCTGGCGCGAGAAGTTCTACAACTGGCGCTGGCGCGCCAGGGGCGGATTTCTCTCGAAATAGCGTTTGATGCCCGACGTGATGGCTGCCACCAACTCTGCACGGTAGCCGTTGTCGCGCAGCTTGGCCTCTTCCTCGGGGTTCGAGATGAAGGCGGTTTCGATCAGGATGCTGGGGATGTCGGGCGCTTTCAGCACCGCGAAGCCGGCTTGTTCCACCTGCCGCTTGTGCAACCGGCCCACTTTGCCGATGCGGCTGAGCACTTCGTGCCCCAGCTTCAGGCTGTCTTTCACCTGCGCCGTGGTGCTCATGTCCAGCATCAGCCGCAGCAGCTGGGGGTCGCGCACGCTGGCCAGGTTGACGCCGCCCACGGCGTCGGCGTTGTTCTCGCGCTGCGCCATCCAGCGCGCTGCGGCGCTGCTGGCGCCGCGGGTGCTGAGTGCAAACACGCTGGCGCCGCGCGCTTCGGGGGTGAAAAAGGCGTCGGCGTGGATGCTGACAAACAAGTCGGCCTGCACCCGCCTGGCTTTGCGCACACGCTCTTGCAGCGGCACGAAGAAGTCGGCGTCGCGGGTCAGCATCACGCGCATGCCGCGGTGGGCGTTGAGGGCGTCGCGCAGCTTCAGCGCGATGTCCAGCACCACGTCTTTTTCGCGCAGGCCGGTGGGGCCCACCGCGCCCGGGTCTTCGCCGCCATGGCCGGGGTCGAGGGCAATGATGATCAGGCGGTTCACCTGCCGCTTTTCGGTGGCGGTGGCTGGTGCGGGTGCAGTCGCCGCGGGTGCAGCTTGAACAACCGCGGGTGCGGGTTGAACAACCGTGGGTGCGGGTGCGATCGCCGCGGGTGCGGGTGCGATCACCGCAGGTGCGGGTGCAGTGACGGGGGCGTGTGCAGTTGCGGGCGCGGTTGCAGAAGCCGTTGCAGAAGCCGCTGCCGAAGCCGCCGCAGCGGCCGGCTGCAGGGGTTTGTCCACGCGCGCGATCAGCTCACCCAGGGCGTCTTGCACCGACTGCGCTGCCCGCTGTTCGGCGCCGCTTTTGTCGCGCACCAGCGCCAGCAAGGGGTCGGCCTCTTGCACGGGAAACAGATCAAACACCAGCCGGTGCCGGTAGGCGGCCACCGGTTGCAGCGTGAACTGTTCGGGGCGCACCGTTTGTTTCAGGTCAAACACCAGGCGCACCACACGCGGCTGAAACTGGCCCACCCGCACGCCGGCAATGTAGGGGTCGTCGGCGCGCACCTTGCCCACCAGTTCCCGCAGGGCCGGGTTCAGTTCCAGACCGCTGATGTCCACGCCCAGGCGCGGTGGCGATTCAGCCAGCACATGCGTGGCGGTGAGCGCCGTGTCGGACTCAATCGTGACGCGCGTGTAGTCGCGCGCCGGCCACACGCGCACGGCCACGATGCTGGCGCCAAAGGCCAGCTGGGGCGGGCCCAGAAACAGGGCCAGGCCGCCCAGGCCACCCACACCGCCCGCAGCACACAAACGGCGCCGCGCCGCGCGGCGCGGTGGCAGCGGGTTTGGGTGTGTCATGCCAACAACCCCTGGCCCAGCGGGGTCAGGGCCTGCAGCGTCACGCTGCGGCTGCTGTCGGCATGGGGTTCGATGTGCACCCGCAGGTCGGGCGTGGGCAGCATGCCGACCACCTTTTCCGGCCATTCGCACAGCTTCAGGCCCGGCGCTGCAAACACATCCCGAAAGCCGGCGTCGGCCCATTCGTGCGGGTCTTCAAAGCGGTAGAAGTCAAAGTGCGAAATGGCCAGATCGTGCAGGGTGCCCGACGCCTGGTGCGGTTCCAGCACCGCGTAGGTGGGGCTCTTGATGCGGCCCGTCACACCCAGCGCACGCAAGAGATGGCGCACCCAGGTGGTTTTGCCGGCACCCAGCGGGCCCAGCAGCTGAATGTGGGCATTGCGCAGGCTGCCGTGCTGCAACAAGCGCTGCGCCAATTGCTGTGCCCGCGCAGCGCAGCCGGCCTCGTCGGTCCAGTGCACGAGGCGGGTTTCTAGAATGGGCTCATGCCACAACAACATCGGATGAATGTAAAAGTCTGCTTGGATGCTCTGGGCGGACGCCGCGCATCATGAAAGTTATGGGGCAGCCGCCACAACAGCCGCCACAACAGCCGCCACAACAGCCGACAGCGCTGGGCCGGGCGCCGGGTGCCGAACTGATGGGGCCACTGCGCGAGTGGGCGCAAGAGCTGGGATTTTCACAGATCGCCGTGGCCGATGTGGACCTGTCGTCGGCCGAGCCCGGCCTCATGGCCTGGCTGCAGGCCGGTTTTCAGGGCGACATGGCCTACATGGCCCGCCACGGCCTGAAGCGCGCCAGGCCTGCAGAGCTGGTGCCGGGCACGGTGCGGGTGATCACCGCGCGCATGGACTACCTGCCAAGTGGTGCTGACAGTGGCTGGGCCGCACGCGAACAGGCACTGCAGCGAGACCCGCAGCAGGCCGTGGTGTCGCTGTATGCCCGGGGCCGCGACTATCACAAGGTGCTGCGTGCGCGCCTGCAAAGCCTGGCGCTGCGCCTGGCAGCAGCGGCAGGGCCGCTGGGCCATCGTGTTTTCACCGACTCGGCGCCGGTGCTGGAAGTGGAACTGGCCACCCGCAGCGGCCTGGGCTGGCGCGGCAAACACACGCTGGCGCTGTCGCGCGATGCGGGTTCGATGTTTTTTCTGGGAGAGATCTATATCGACCTGGCGCTGCCGCTCAGCGCGCCCGTCAGCGCGCACTGTGGCCAGTGCAGCGCCTGCATCGCGGCGTGCCCGACGGCGGCCATCGTGGCGCCTTACCGGCTGGACGCGCGGCGCTGCATCAGTTACCTGACGATCGAACATGACGGCGCCATCGACGCGACATTGCGGCCGCTGATCGGCAACCGTATCTTCGGTTGTGACGACTGCCAGCTGGTGTGCCCGTGGAACAAGTACGCGCAGCGCAGCACGTTGCCCGACTTCGACAGCCGCGCGCCGCTGACCGGCACCACGCTGCTGCAACTGTGGGCGTGGACCGAAGCGCAGTTTTTGCAGCACACCGAAGGCAGCGCCATCCGCCGCATCGGTTATGTGCGCTGGCGCCGCAATCTGGCGGTGGCGCTGGGCAATGCGTTGCGGGCGGCGGCGATGGCTGCGCAACAGGCGCCGGAAAAAGATCTTGAAAGAGCGCTGGAAAACGAGCTGGAACACGAGCTGGAACACGAGCTGGAAAAAGCGCTGCATCAAGCGCCCGAATGGCAGGCGCCAGCCAGCCACCCGCTGGTGGCCGAGCACATCAGTTGGGCGCTGGCTCAGGCCGTGCG
>JAYUPP010000108.1:0-12610 GCA_043760045.1 Betaproteobacteria bacterium | reverse complement strand
TCCCCAAACGCGGCCACACGCTGGTGTGGCTGGACGCCAAAAACAAGCTGGTGCTGCTTGACACGGGCAGCATCAAAAAGGCCGACGCGGTGTTGGCGCGCCTGACCGAGCTGCTGGGCGCGGGCGTGAAACTGAGCCTGTTGCAAACCACCACCGCACCCGCCACCGCGATGGCCGCGTGGCTCAGCAGCAAAGAAGGCCCTGCAGGTTTCACGCTGGACCGCGAATGTGAACTGAAGCAGCCCGACAGCGAAAAAGCCACCGTGCGTTATGCCCGCCACACGCTGGACATCGACGAGGTGGGGCAGCACATCAGCCAAGGCAAGCTGCCCACGCAACTGGGCTTGACGTGGAAGGGCCGTGTGTCTTTTGTGCTGACGGAAGCCGGCACGATGAAGAAGATCAAGCTGCTGGACGTGGTGCTGGAACACACGCCGCAGCAGGGCGACGGCGAAGACGGCGGCTTTGATACCGATGTCGCGCTGGCCACCGGTGAACTGATGCGCTTGGTGCCCGACCTGGTGGCGGCGCTGGACGGGCCGCTGGTGGGAGATGAACCGCCGCCCGGCAAAGCCGCTGACAACCAGGTTGCCGTCAGCGCTGACGCCGATTCAGCGCCCTGGTAGCTGGCCTTTACGCGGCGCACCGCGCGGCGCCGTCGTCAACACCCTCAGCACCCCTCAGCGCCCCTCACCACCCTGGCTCTTGGCCAGCAGGTCTTTAGGCGACACACCTGCAAACAGCGCCGCCGCCTTCACCTTGATTTCCAGCAGCTCGTTGGCGCTCACGCTGTACTGGCCCGTGGTGCGGTTCACGTGCACGCTGAATTCGACGTCTTTGCCGTTGTTCGACAACATGCCGCTGGTGAATTCGTAGTCGTCGTGCTCCCACGGGAAACCCTGCACGTCGGTGTTGTGGTGCTGGTATTCCACGCGGTGAATTTCACCGCTGGCCAGGTTCAGCAGCGCGGTGGCGGTGATCACCTCGTCAGACAGTTCATCGGTGATGGTGATCGGTACTTTCAGGTCCACGCGGCGTTCCTTGGGCAGCAAAGCGCTTGATTTTGCACTGCGGGCTGCAGCCGCGCAGCGCGGCCACACATCGGCACGCGCCGGGGCAGTTGAAAACGATGCAGAGCCGTCAGTGCGCCTGCTCCCGGTCAGCCCGCCTGCTCCCAGTCAGTGCGCCTGCTCCCAGTTCGGCCCCGTGCCCACTTCGGCGAGCAAGGGCACTTTCAGCTGCGCCACACCGGCCATCAAGCGGGGTATCGCTTCACGCGCCCAGGCCAGCTCGGCGTTGGGCACTTCCAGCACCAGTTCGTCGTGCACCTGCATCACCATGCGGGTGTTGCGCTGCTCGTCGTCCAGCGCTTTTTGCACCGCAATCATCGCCAGTTTGATGAGGTCGGCTGCCGTGCCCTGCATCGGCGCGTTGATGGCCTGGCGTTCAGCGCCGGCCTTGCGCGGGCCGTTGCCGCTGTTGATTTCCGGCAGCCACAGGCGGCGGCCAAACACCGTTTCCACATAACCCAGCGCTTTGGCCTTGATGCGGGTTTCGTCCATGTAGCGTTTCACGCCAGCAAAGCGGGCGAAGTACTTGTCGATGAAATCTTTCGCCGCGTTTTGTTCGATGCCCAGGTTACTGGCCAACCCAAAAGCGCCCATGCCGTAGATGAGACCGAAGTTGATGACCTTGGCATAACGCCGCTGTTCAGGGCCCACTTCGTCCACCGGCGTGCCGAACACTTCACTGGCGGTGGCCTTGTGCACGTCCAGCCCGCGCTCGAAGGCGCGCAGCAGCGCCGGGTCTTCGCTGATGTGGGCCATGATGCGCAGTTCGATCTGGCTGTAGTCGGCGCTCATCAACACATGGCCCGGCGGCGCGATGAAGGCCTCGCGCACACGGCGGCCTTCGGGTGTGCGGATGGGGATGTTTTGCAGGTTGGGGTCGTTGCTGGAAAGCCGCCCCGTCACGGCCACCGCTTGGGCGTAATGGGTGTGCACGCGCCCGGTGGCAGCGTTCACCATCAAAGGCAGTTTGTCGGTGTAGGTGCCTTTCAGTTTGGCCAGGCTGCGGTGTTCCAGAATTTTGGCCGGCAGCGGGCAATCAGCGGCCAGCTCTTGCAGCACTTCTTCGTCGGTGCTGGGCGCGCCGGTGGCGGTCTTTTTCTTCACCGGCAGGCCCAGCTTGCCGAACAAGATGTCGCCAATCTGCTTCGGCGAGCCCATGTTGAACGGCTGCTGCGCGATGGCATAAGCTTCTTGTTCCAGCGCCAGCAGACGTTCACCCAGGCTGTGACTTTGGCGCGCCAGCACGGCCGCATCAATCAACACACCGTGGCGTTCAATGCGCTGCAACACAGCCGACACCGGCATCTCGATCTGTGCGTAGACGAAGTTCAACCCAGGGTCGACGGCGACCAGCGGCCACAGCGTTTGATGCACCTGCAGCGTCATCTCACTGTCTTCGCCCGAATATTCGGCCGCGCGCGTGATGTCCACCTGCGCAAAAGATATCTGGTTGGCCCCTTTGCCGCACAGGTCTTCATAACTCAGACCCTTGCGGCCCAGGTGGCGTTCGGCCAGCGCTTCCAGGCCGTGGCTGCGGTGCGCCTCCAGCACATAACTCTGCAACAGGGTGTCATGCTGATAACCCCGCACCTGTATGCCGGCATTGGCCAGCACATGCAGGTCGTATTTGATGTTCTGGCCCAGCTTCGGCTTGCTCTCGTCTTCCAGCCAGGGTTTGATTTTTGCGAGCACCTCTTCCTGCGGCAGCTGGTCGGCAACCCCCGGGTAGCTGTGCGCCAGCGGCACATAGGCGGCGCGGCCCGGCTCCACCGCAAAGCTGATGCCGACGATGCGCGCGCGCATGGCGTCCAGGCTGTCGGTTTCGGTGTCCACCGCCACCAGGTCGGCTGCCTGCAGGCGCTGCAGCCAGTGGTCCAGGCGGTCCCAGGTGGTGATGGTTTCGTAGTCACGCGCAAGCTCAACCGGCGCTGCAACTACCAACCCCGCTGGCGCTTCGCCACCGGCAACAGCAGCCGGCGCCGGCGCCATCTGCCCTGCGCTGACGGGCCGAGCGAGCGATTCTTCCAGCTCTTTGCGCCAGCTGCGAAAGCCGTAGCGCTGGTAAAAGTCCAGCAACCCGGCACGGTCCACTTCGCGCAAGGCCAGCGCGTCCAAGCCGGGCCAGCCCTGCACATGGCCGGCCAGTTCGCAATCGGTCACCACCGTGATCAGCCTGCGGCCGGTGGGCAGCCAGTCCAGCGCCTTGCGCAGGTTGTCGCCCACGGCGCCCTTGATGTCGGCTGCAGCGGCCACCACGCCGTCGAGCGAGCCGTATTCGGCAAGCCACTTCACAGCCGTTTTAGGGCCCACCTTGTCCACGCCCGGCACGTTGTCCACCGTATCGCCGACGAGCGTCAGGTAATCGATGATGCGGTCAGGCGGCACGCCAAACTTGGCCATCACGCCGGCCACGTCCAGCCGCTCGGGCGGTTTGGCCATGGTGTTAATCAGCGTCACGTGTTCCGTCACCAGTTGCGCCAGGTCTTTGTCGCCGGTGGAAATCAGCACTGTGTGGCCGCTGGCGGCGGCCACGCGCGCCAGCGTGCCGATGGCGTCGTCGGCCTCGATGCCAGGCACTTCCAGCACCGGCCAACCCAGCAGCCGCACGACCTCGTGGATGGGCGCGATTTGCTGGCGCAGCGGGTCGGGCATCGGTGCGCGTTGCGCTTTGTAGGCCGGGTACCAGTCGTCACGAAAAGTCTTGCCTTTGGCGTCGAACACACACACTGCGTGCTCGGCGGGGAAACGTTCACGCAGCCACTTCATCATCGCCACCATGCCGTGGATGGCACCGGTGGGAAAGCCTTCCGTTCCGGTGCCCGCACCCGGCCCGGCACGCAGGTCGGGCATGGCGTGATAGGCGCGGTAAAGGTAGCTGGAGCCGTCCACCAGCAGCATCAGTTTTTCGCTCATGCGCGCATTGTGGCGTGGCGGTGCGCGCCGCCTGGCTGCGTAGAATCGGTGCGCTATGCACCCTGTGAAGAACCTCTTTTTGCCCATGATCGTTGCCACTCTGGCCTTGCACGGCACAGCGCAGGCGCAGGCCTTGCCCGCCGGCCCCACTGCGGCAGCGGCGGCGCCCAGAGGCCCGCTGCCCGAGCAGGTGGTGGTGATCGAAGACGAAGGCGCGCGCATCGAGGAAACCCGCCGCCGTGGCCAGGTGGTGCAAGTGCAGGTGCAAAGCAAAGTGGGCGGCGCGCGCAGCTACAACATTCCGCTCAAACCCAGCGCCGAGCCCGCGTCGCAGCAGCGTGGCACGGCCGGCCGCAGCGCCTGGCAGGTGCTCAGCTTCTAGGCGCCGGGCGCACCCTGGGCCGCCCATGGCCGTCTACACAAACGTTGATTTCAATGCCGCCGACGATCTGCTGCAAGGCCTGAGCCTGGGTGCGCTGACCGAATTGACGGGCATCAAAAGCGGCATTGAAAACACCAATTACTACGCCACCACGGTGCGTGGGCAATGGGTGTTGACGCTCTTTGAACGCCTGACAGCAATTGAGTTGCCCTATTACCTGCAGCTGATGCAACACCTGGCGCACCACGGCATACCGGTGCCGGCGCCGCAGCCCGGCGCTGACGGCCAGTTGGTGCACCACCTGGCCGGTCGCCCGGCATCGGTGGTGACGCGTTTGCCGGGCAGTCACCGGCTGCGGCCCGACGCCGGGCACTGCACACAAGTGGGCCGCATGCTGGGCCGCATGCATGTGGCACTCGCCAGCCTGCCGCTGCAGCAGCCGCACATGCGCGGCCTGCACTGGTGGCAAGAAA
The DNA here is from genome assembly GCA_043760045.1 of Betaproteobacteria bacterium. Taxonomy (GTDB): domain Bacteria; phylum Pseudomonadota; class Gammaproteobacteria; order Burkholderiales; family Burkholderiaceae_C; genus Rubrivivax. The sequence continues at coordinate 7,772 of JAYUPP010000108.1, read as the reverse complement.
CCGCGCCCATGGTGCTGCCGCATCTGGCGCCGGCAGAGGCCGAATTGCTGCAAGACGAACTGAACTTTCAGGCGCAGTTGGCGGCTTCGGCTGCCGGCCTGGCGTTGCCACGTGGCCCCATCCACGCCGACCTGTTTCGTGACAACGTGATGTTTGACGACACGGCAGGCGCCGACACGCTGTGCGGCTTCTTCGACTTCTACTTTGCCGGCACCGACACGTTGCTGTTTGACGTCGCGGTGTGCTTGAACGACTGGTGCAGCGACACCGCCAGCGGTGCGCTGGACGAAACCCGCGCCGCCGCCTTTGTGGCCGCTTATCACGCCGTGCGGCCACTGGTGGCGGTGGAGCTGCGTGCCCTGCCCGCGCTGCTGCGCGCAGCCGCGCTGCGCTTCTGGATATCGCGCCTGTGGGACTGGTTTTTGCCACGGCAAGCGGCGCTGCTGCAACCCAAAGACCCGCTGCATTTTGAGCGGCTGCTGCTGCAGCGCCGTGAACGGCCCTGGCATCCATTGCTGTGAAGCCCTGTATGAGAAGCGTGCCTTGAAAGAACCCCGTATGGCCCTGCAGCTGAAAACCGTCAACGCCGCCCACGGGGTGCGCTGGATCACCGACGCGCTGCGCCTGTTCGGTCGCAAGCCCGTGGCCTTCACGGGCCTGTTTGCGATGTTCCTGGCCGCCGCGCTGCTCGTCAGCCTGGTGCCGCTGCTGGGCGGTGTGGTGCAGATGATGGCGCTGCCGCTGCTGAGCCTGGGTTTCATGGTGGCGGCGCAGTCGGCGCTGCTGAACGGGCCGGTGCACCCACGCCACTTCATCGAACCGCTGCAGGGTGATGTGAACCGGCGCCGCAACCTGTTGATCTTGTGTGCGCTGTATGGCGTGCTGGCGGTGGGCATCTTGCTGCTGGCCAACGCGGTTTCAGACAACGCCTGGCTGCGCCTGCAAGACCTGCTGGCCAAAGGCAGCAGCGCACAGCCGCAGGTGGATGCTTTGTTGAACGAACCGGGGGTGCAAAACGGTGTGCTCACCGCAGCGCTGTTAGGCAGCCTGTTGTCGGTGCCTTTTTGGCACGCCCCTGCACTGGTGCACTGGGGTGGCCAAAGCTGGGGCCAGGCGCTTTTTTCCAGCACCCTGGCGCTGTGGCGCAACAAAGGCGCGTTCACGGCCTACCTGCTGGGCTGGCTGGCGCTGGTGGCCGTGTTTGCACTCGTCACGGGCCTGGTGCTGGGCCTGTTGGGCATGCCCGGTGGCGTGAACTTCCTGGCCATTCCGGCCGGCCTGGTGGTGTCGGCACTGTTCTACATCTCACTGCTGTTTTGCTTCAACGACAGTTTTGGGGGTGCAACGGCTGCGGATGAAGTGGCAGTGCTGCCGCCCTGACGGCCATCGTGTGGCCGCCGCAGTTGAAGCACGTCTGCGCGGCTCAGTTCACCGGCGTCAGCTTGGCGATCGACAAAGCCAGCCATTTGGTGCCGTGGCGCCCAAAGTGCACCTGGGCGCGCGCCTCGGCGCCGCGCCCTTCCAGCACACCCACCACACCCTCGCCAAACTTGTTGTGAAAAACCGTTTGGCCCACACGCAGGCCGTGGCTGCTGGCGGCCTCTGCTTGCGCCGCGTGATTGACCCAGGCGGGCGGCGCTTCTTGCTGCGGCTGTGCCTGCACACGCCCGGCGCCCACGATGCCGCTCAGGCCACTGCCACGCTGCCAGGCCTGCTGGTATTCACGGGCATAACCCGAGCCAAAACCCTGCTGGCGCGGCGTGATCCACTTCAGTGACGCGTCAGGCAGCTCTTCGATAAAACGGCTTTTCACGTTGTAGCGCGTCTGTCCGTGCAACATGCGTGTTTGGCTGAAGCTCAAGTAAAGTCGTTTGCGCGCCCGGGTGATGGCCACATACATCAGCCGGCGCTCTTCTTCCACACCGTCGGCGTCAGACAAACTCTGCTCGTGCGGGAACAGGCCTTCTTCGATGCCGGTGATGAACACGGCGTCAAATTCCAGCCCCTTGGCGGCATGCACCGTCATCAGTTGTATGGCGTCGGCACCGGCTTGCGCCTGGTTGTCGCCGGCCTCTAACGACGCATGGGTGAGGAAGGCGACCAGCGGCGACATGATCTCGCCGGTGTCGGCATCGGATGCGGCACTCGGTGCAGCGCCCGCTGAAGTGTTGATTGCTGCGTTCGCAGCGTCGCCCGGAAAAGAGGTCTCGGCCTGCTCGTCCACCGGCAGCGCCACCGCGTCTTTGCCGAAACCCTCTTGCATGACAAAACTCTCAGCCGCGTTCACCAGTTCTTCCAGGTTCTCGATGCGGTCCTGGCCGTCTTTGTCGGTGCGGTAGAAGTCCAGCAAGCCCGAGTGCTGCAACAGGTGTTCGATGATTTCGCGCAGCGTCAGCCCTTGTGTCGCGGCACGCATGCTGTCCAGCAGCCCAACAAAGGCTTGCAGCTTCGCACCCGCCTTCGCGGGCACGGCGCCCACGCTGGCGGCCAGGCTGCGGCTGCCGTTGCTTGACCCTGCCACTTCTTGCAGCTGTTCGATGCTGCGCGAACCGATGCCGCGCGCCGGAAAATTCACCACGCGCAGGAAGCTGGTGTCGTCGCCCGGGTTCTCCAGCAAACGCAGGTAAGCCAGCGCGTGTTTGATTTCCGCGCGCTCAAAGAAACGCAAGCCGCCGTAGACGCGGTAGGGCATGCTGGCATTGAAGAGTGCACTTTCCAGCACGCGGCTTTGTGCGTTGCTGCGGTAGAGCAGCGCAATTTCGCTGCGCGGCATGCCGCTGCGGTGCAACTGCTGCACTTCTTCCAGCAGCCACTGCGCCTCAGCGTAGTCGCTGGTGCTCTCAAAAACACGCACCGGCTCGCCGCTGCCGGCGTCGGTGCGCAGGTTTTTGCCCAGGCGCTGCGTGTTGTGGCTGATCAGGTCGTTCGCGGCGTCAAGTATGTGGCCGCTGCTGCGGTAGTTCTGCTCGAGCTTCACCACACGTTCAACGCGGTATTCACGTTCGAAGTCGGCCATGTTGCCCACGCGCGCGCCGCGAAAGGCGTAAATGCTCTGGTCGTCGTCACCCACCGCAAACACGCCGCGCCCCACCGCACCGGGCGGCGAAAACAGCTTCAGCCACAGGTATTGCAGCCGGTTGGTGTCTTGAAATTCGTCCACCAGCACATGCACAAAGCGCTGCTGGTAATGGTCACGCAACGGCGCGTTGTCGCGCATCAGCTCATAGGTGCGCAGCATCAGCTCGGCAAAGTCCACCACGCCTTCGCGCTGGCACTGGTCTTCATACACCTGGTAAATCTCGACCAGGCGGCGCGTTTGTTCATCACGCACTTCCACGTCCTTCGGTCGCAGCGCTTCTTCTTTGCTGCCAGCGATGAACCAGTTCACTTGTTTGGGCACGAAGCGCTCTTCGTCGAGGCCCAAGCCCTTGATGACACGCTTGACGGCGCTCAAGGTGTCGCTGCTGTCCATGATCTGAAAACCCTGCGGCAGCGCTGCCAGCTTCCAGTGCGCGCGCAAGAAGCGGTTGCACAGGCCGTGAAAGGTGCCGATCCACATGCCGCGCACGGGCACCGGCAACATCGCCGACAGCCGCGTCAGCATTTCTTTCGCGGCCTTGTTGGTGAAGGTGACCCCCAGCACGCCGCCCGGTGACACCTGGCCGGTCTGCATCAGCCAGGCGATGCGGGTGGTCAGCACCCGGGTCTTGCCCGAGCCGGCACCGGCGAGGATCAAGCTGGGCACGGCGGGCAAAGTAACAGCAGCCAGTTGTTCGGGGTTCAGGCCTTGCAGCAGCCGCGCTTCTGTTGAATGCATCGGGGCGATTCTAGGAGCGCGGGTGCAGTGCGAATGCAGGGCCCCGCGTAGAATGCAGCACCGGCCCGGACCCTGCGTCCCGGCTGGTTTTTTTGTGCCCGGGAGGCTTCGACAAGCATGGAAATTTTTGACTACGACAACATCCTGCTGCTGCCGCGCAAGTGCCGCGTGGAAAGCCGCAGCGAGTGCGACACGAGCGTTGAATTTGGCGGCCGCCGCTTCACGCTGCCGGTGGTGCCGGCGAACATGAAAACCGTCATCGATGAGCCCATCAGCGAAGTGCTGGCGCAAAGTGGCCACTTCTACGTGATGCACCGTTTTGACCTGGACGCCGTGGCCTACGCGCAGCGCATGCGCAGCAAGGGTTTGTTTGTCAGCTTGAGCTCGGGCGTGAAACCGGCTGACTACGCCGTTATCGACCGCCTGGCCACCGACGGCGTGGGCGCCGACTACATCACCATCGACATCGCGCACGGCCACGCCGACAGCGTGAAGGCCACCATCGAACACATCAAGAACAAGCTGCCCAAAACCTTTGTGATCGCCGGCAACGTGGCCACGCCCGAAGCCGTGATCGACCTGGAAAACTGGGGCGCCGACGCCACCAAAGTGGGTGTCGGGCCGGGCAAGGTGTGCATCACGAAACTGAAAACCGGCTTTGGCACCGGGGGCTGGCAGCTCAGTGCGCTGAAGTGGTGTGCACGCGTGGCCACCAAACCCATCATTGCCGATGGCGGCATCCGCCACCACGGCGACATCGCCAAGAGCGTGCGCTTTGGCGCTGCGATGGTGATGGTGGGTTCACTCTTTGCTGGCCACCACGAGAGCCCAGGCGCCACCGTGGAAGTGGACGGTAAGCTCTACAAAGAGTATTACGGCAGCGCCAGCGACTTCAACAAGGGCGAATACAAACACGTGGAAGGCAAACGCATCCTGGAGCCCATCAAAGGCGCACTCGCCGACACGCTGCGCGAGATGCGTGAAGACCTGCAAAGCTCCATCAGTTACGCCGGGGGCAGGCAACTGGTGGACTTGAAGAAGGTGAACTACGTGGTGCTGGGCGGCGAAAACGCGGGCGAGCACTTGTTCATGTAGGGAACGATTGCGGCTGCCTCAGTGACTGCGATTGCAGCTGCGCTTGCCGCTTCATCGCCCCAGCATGCCGCTGCGTTCGTCCAGCACCCTTGCCGACCGCGTGGAAGGGCGCGTTGAGAGCAGCGATTTGCGGCCCGGCAGCTGCGCCCCCAACGCCACCGCCGGACAACTGCCGCCATCGGCGAATTGCGTCGCCGCAGCCAGCAAAGGGTCGGCTGGCGCGCCCTGCTGCACGGTGAAATTTTCAGGCACGGCACAGGTGGCATCAAAGCCGTCCCAGTAGCGCCCTTCGTTGCGGGCGTTCACGCTCTCGAAATTCACCACGCTGTAAGTCTGGCCGCAGCGGCTGGTGGGCAAAAAGCCCACCGGCTTGCCGCAGGTGGTGTCGCCGATGGCCACCACCTGCACACCCGCGCCGCGCAGGCCGTTGATCAGCTGCTCACTGGCCGAACAGGTGCGCGGCCCGGTCAACACGAACACGCGGTTCAACGCCAGTGCGCTGGCGGGTGCGTCGAAGCGAAAGCTCTGGTTGTTGGTGGACGCACGGCGGTCGTTGTACAGCAGCGTGGCGTAGGTGCTGCCCGCTGTGGCCGGGCCCGCCACATAAGAAGCCAGGTTGCCACCCACCGAAACCAGGCCGCCGCCGTTGTAACGCAGGTCCAGCACCAGGTCCTGCACCTGCGCGGCCTTGAACTGCGCAAAGGCCAATTCGATGGGTGAAAGCGCCTGCGAGATCATGTTTTTCACCGCCACATAGGCCACGCGCCGGCCGGCGGGTGAGATGTACACCTGGGCCCCGCTCACCGGGGTGATGGCGTAGATGGCAGCCACCAGCCGCAGGTCGAGCGTGGCCACACCGCGCTGCACCCGAAGGTCCAGCATTTGGCCGGTGGTGCTGGCGGTGAGCGCGCTGAAATCGTCGGCGTTGATGATGTCGGCGGTGCTGCGGCCGTTCAACGCCAGCACGCGGTCACCGCGCTGCACGCCTGCGGCTGCCGCCGGTGAACCGGGGTCAACACCGCGCACATAAAGTGGCTGATTCGGCTGACCGGTGACTTCGATGCCGGCCACTGAAACACCGTAGCCCAGGCTTTCACCGTCAGCGAAAAAGCGTGTGAACGAAGCGGTGCTTTCGCGCCCGCTCCAGCGGTCGGCCGGAAAGGTGGCATCGCTGCCGGTGTACAGCAGGGCGTCAAAAAAACCCGCGACATCGGCATGAGCGGCCGGGTCGGGGCGGGGCGACAAGCGGTACCAGAAATACCAATCGTTGATGTAGATGGCCAACGCGTCTTGTTGCTCGCGCACCGTGCAGCCGGCCTGGGTGTCAGCCGTGCCGTCGGCTGCCGACCCGCCACCACCGCCACCACCGCCACCACCGCCGCCACAGGCCTGCAAACCGGCCAGCACCAGCACAGCCGATGCACTTCTGGCGCTGCCGCGCAGCTGCTTCAGTCGCGACCCCAGGCGCGCCCAATTGCGCCCGTAACGCAGGGCTTGCGTGGCCTTACGCACAGCACCCTGCCACCTACAATTGATCTTCATCCCCGGCCCCCAGCCAACCTGCAGCGTGTGCCACCCGCCCGCCGCAGCGGCACCTTTTTGCACCCGCCCATCATGCCTGAGCTTGCCAAGTCCTTTGAACCCGCTGCCATTGAATCGCGCTGGGGCCCTGTGTGGGCACAGGCCGGCGCATTCGAGCCCACGCTGGACCCGGCCAAGCCTTCGTTTGCCATCCAGCTGCCGCCGCCCAACGTCACCGGCACGCTGCACATGGGGCATGCTTTCAACCAGACCATCATGGACGCGCTGACGCGCTACCACCGCATGTGTGGGCACAACACGCTGTGGCTGCCGGGCACCGACCATGCGGGCATTGCGACGCAAATCGTCGTTGAACGGCAGTTGCAGGAAAAAGGCGAATCGCGACACGCGCTGGGCCGCAAGAACTTTGTCGCCCGGGTGTGGGACTGGAAGGGCGAAAGCGGCGCCACCATCACGAACCAGATGCGCCGCCTGGGCGACAGCGTGGACTGGTCGCGCGAATATTTCACGATGGACGACAAACTCTCGCGTGTCGTCACCGAAACCTTTGTGCGCCTGTTCGACGACGGCCTGATCTACCGTGGCAAACGCCTGGTCAGCTGGGACCCGACATTGAAAAGCGCGGTGTCTGACCTGGAAGTGGAAAGCGAAGAAGAAGACGGTTTCATCTGGCATATCCGCTACCCGTTGGCGAATGGAAAAGGCGCGGATGGGTCTGGCAGCGTGGTGGTGGCCACCACGCGGCCCGAAACCATGCTGGGCGACACCGCAGTGATGGTGCACCCTGAAGATGAACGTTATGCCGCTTTGGTGGGCCAGCAGGTGAAGCTGCCGCTGTGCAACCGGCTGATCCCCGTCATCGCCGACGTTTATGTCGATCGTGAATTTGGCACCGGCGTCGTCAAGGTGACACCCGCACACGACGTCAACGACTACGCGGTGGGCCAGCGCCACGGCCTGCCGATGATCGGCGTGCTGGACCTCGACGCAAAAGTCAACGACCAGGCGCCCACTGCTTACCGGGGCCTGGACCGCTTTGCTGCGCGCAAAAAGGTGGTGGCCGACCTCGACGCGTTGGGGCTGCTGGTGGATATTAAAAAGCACCGGCTGACGGTGCCGCGCTGCGCGCGCACGGGGCAGATCGTCGAGCCCATGCTCACCGACCAGTGGTTTGTGGCTGTCAACAAAGCAGGCAAGGATATCGACGGCAAACCGGGCATCAGCATCGCCGAAAAAGCGCGCACCGCCGTCAGCAGCGGCCAGGTGCGTTTTGTGCCCGAGCAATGGGTCAACACCTACAACCACTGGATGGACAACC
>JAYUPP010000107.1:0-4603 GCA_043760045.1 Betaproteobacteria bacterium | reverse complement strand
TGTTGCTGACCGGCATCCTGCCGCAAACCGCGTTGGCCCAGGGCCTGCCCGAACATGCTTTTGCAGCGGCCATTGAACGCGAGCTGGCACGTGACGGCACCATCGGTGTGGGCTACAACAGCATCCGTTTTGACGACGAGGTGACGCGCTTTCTGTTCTGGCGCAACCTCATCGAACCTTACGCACGCGAATGGCAAAACGGCTGCAGCCGCTGGGACTTGCTGGACGTCGTGCGCTGCACCTGGGCGCTGCGCCCCGAAGGCATGCAGTGGCCGGTGCATGAAGCGGGCGACCTCAAAGGCCGGCCTTCGTTCAAGCTGGAACACCTGACGGCGGCCAACGGCCTGGCACATGCCGCCGCGCACGACGCGCTGAGCGACGTGCGCGCCACGCTGGCCCTCGCTCGCCTGATCAAGCAGTCGCAGCCCCGGCTGTGGGAACACTGCCTGAAGCTGCGCCGCAAAGACGCCGTGCTGGCCGAGATTGGCATCGACAAGCCCTTTGTGCACCTGTCGGGCATGTACCCCGTCGAACGCGGCTGCCTGGCGGTGGTGTGGCCGCTGGCGGCGCACCCCACCAACCGCAATGAACTGATCGTCTGGGACCTGGCGCACGACCCCAGCGAGCTGAGCACACTGGACGCCGACACCGTGCGCCGCCGTTTGTTCACGCGCCAGGACCAGCTGACCGACAGTGAACAGCGCCTGCCCATCAAAACCATCCACATCAACAAGTCGCCGGTGGTGATAGGCGCGCTGAAGGTGCTGGGCGCTGCGGCCGAACGCTGGCAGCTGGATGTGCCGCAAGCACTGCAGCACGCCCAAAAAGCCGCCGCACTGGGCCGCAGCCTCGACGCGCTGTGGCCGCAGGTGTTTGGGCGCCAGAAGTCGGACGAGCCCGTGGACGTGGATGAAGACCTTTACGGCGGTTTCATCGGCCCCGAAGACCGCCGCCAGTTGCAACGCTTGCGCGAGCTGGCGCCCGAAGTGTTGGCTACCAAGCGCCCGTCGTTTACCGACCCGCGCCTGCAAGAGCTGCTGTTTCGCTATCGTGCCCGCAACCACGCTTACACGCTGGACAGCGAAGAAAAGACCACCTGGCTGCAGTACTGCAGCGACAGGCTGCACCAGGGGCAGGGTGGGGGGCTCAGTCTGGCGCAGTACCTGCAGCGTATCGACGAACTGGCCGAGACCGCAGCCGAACAAGGCGACGAACGCGCACAGGACTTGCTGGGTGCGCTGGTGGACTACGCCGAAGCCATTGCGCCGACAGGGGCCTGAGAGGCTGAGAGTCTTTCGTTCATGCCCACTTTGCACGCCAAAACGCACCCACTCGTCGTTGCAAATGCTCGCCATAGCCGGGCTATGGCTGTGCTTTGCGCCTGGATTGGGAACGTTTTGACGCGCCTCTCGGGCACGCTCGAAAAACTCTCAACCTCTGAGCGCATCTTTGGCCCCTGTCGGCGCCCGGCGTTCGCCGAGGAACGAGCTGTGCGCAGATTTACCCTGCTCGGGTGCTGACTCGAAGCCGAACCCTAACGCGGCACCGGTGCGGCCGCCGCGGCGGGTGAAATTCCTGTCGAAGGTGAAGTGGCCAGTGGCGCCGCAGCCGCGTCGTCGCTGGTGGGCGCCGCCAGGGCAGGCTGCACCGGCTTGGGTGGCCCGATGCGCGACTTGAAGCCGCCATTGGCATATTCACCATAACGCCAATCACTGCCCACGGCAGCGATGCCGGGGGGTGGAATCAGGTTTTGCACGGCCATGTTTTCGATCATCGGCCCCACGGCTTCAATCCATATCGGCAGCGCCAACCCACCGCCGGTTTCTTTTTCACCCAGGCTGCGCGGCTCGTCGTAACCCATCCACGCCACGGCCACCACACCGGGCGCAAAGCCGGCAAACCAGGCGTCAACGGCGTCATTCGTGGTGCCGGTTTTGCCGTAAACGTCGCGCCGCTTCAGTGAGCGCTGCGCGAGTTCGGCGGTGCCGCGCCCGGTGACGTCGCGCAGCAGGGTGTTGACGATGAAGGCATTGCGTGCCGGTATCGCACGCGCCTCTTCTTTCAGCGGTGCAGGTGCCGGCGCCTGGAACAGCACCAAGCCCCGCGCGTCAACGATGCGCTCAATGAGCACCGGCGTGACACGGTAGCCACCGTTGGCAAAAACCGCGTAGCCGCTGGCCAGCTGGGCCGGCGTGATGCTGCCGGTGCCCAGCGCCAGCGTCAGGTCGTTCGGCTGCTGCTCCATGTTGAAGCCGAAACGTTCCATCCAGCTGCGCGCGTGGCGCAGGCCCAGCTGCTGCAGCAGGCGCACACTGACGAGATTCTTCGACCGCACCAGGCCTTCACGCAGGGTGATTTCACCGGCAAACTTGTTGTCGCTGTTCTGCGGGTTCCAGTTCGGCAGGCTGCCGTCGGGGTTCACCAGCGGCAGGTCGTCCACCAGGGTTTCGGGCATCAGGCCGTGTTCCAGCACCGCTGAATACAAAAACGGTTTGAAGGCTGAACCCGGCTGCCGCGCGGCGCTGATGGCGCGGTTGAACTGGTTGCGGTTGAAGTCAAAACCCCCCACCAGCGCGCGGATGCGGCCCGTCGCCGGGTCCATCGCGACAAAGGCCGCTTCAGCCTGCGGCCACTGCGTGATCACCCATTCCTGCGGCCGGCCCTTCAGTTGCTGTTGCAAAAGCCGCACCACAGAACCGCGTTTGATGGCCAGCTTGGCTGACGCTTCGGGCTGCAGGTAGTTGCGCAGCCAGCGCATGGTGCTGGCCTGCACTTTCACGATCTCGCCGCTGGCCAGCTTGGCCGTCACTTCGTTGGGTGATGAAGCCAGCACGATGGCCAAGCGCAAGTCTTCGTCGTCACGCCCTTCTTTCAGGATCAGCGAAGCCGCGCGGTCGGCCTCGGCGGCGTCGCTGGGCAGGCTTTCCTGCGCCTCGGGGCCGCGCCAGTCTTGTTTGCGTTCGTGCACGATGACGGCGCGGCGCAGCGCGTTGTGCGCCGCGCGCTGGTCATCAGCCAGCACGGTCGTGAACACCCGCACGCCTTCGGTGTAGGCCTTTTCGCCCAGCCGTTCCACGACGGCTTTGCGTGCCATTTCGGCCACATGCTGCGCCGCCAGGTCTTGCAGCGCAAAGCTGCGCAGTTCCAGTTTTTCAGCTTCAGCTGATTTGAATTCGACCTCGGTGATGACGTCCATGGCGCGCATGCGGACCAGCACCCACAGCTGGCGCTTGCGCGCCCGCGTGGGACTGGAAACCGGGTTGGCGTGGATCGGGTTTTGCGGCAGCCCGGCCACCATGGCGATTTCTGCAACGCTCAGCTCGTCCAGCGTTTTGCCAAAGTAGACCAGCGCCGCCGCGCCCACGCCGTAAGCGCGCTGGCCCAGGAAGATCTGGTTTAAATAAAGGTCAAGGATCTGGTCCTTGTTCAGCTGCCGTTCCAGTTTCAAGGCCAGCAGTGCTTCCTTGATCTTGCGTTCAGGCGTGCGCCGTGTGGACAGGAAGAAGGTGCGTGCCACCTGCTGCGTCAGCGTGGAAGCACCCTGCGGCACGCCGCCCGACAGGTTGGCAATGGCCGCGCGCACGACACCGCGCCAGCTGATGCCGTTGTGTTCATAAAAGTCGGCGTCTTCCACCGCCAGCACCGCGTCACGCAGCCGCTTGGGCACTTTATCCACCGGCACATACAGCCGCCGTTCGGTGCCGAACTGCGCAATTTCAGCGCCGTCGGCGGTGAACACCTGCATGTGCTGGCGTGGTTTGTATTCGGTGGCTTTGTCAGTGGAAGGCAGGTCCCAGCCGTACCACAGCATGGCGCCACCCACCAGCACCAGCGCCAGCAGCAGCAGCGCACCCACGCCCAGCAGCAGCGTGGTCAGCAGCACCAGGCCACGTTGGCCGGCACGCGATGCCAGCGCCGAGTGGGGCGTTGCGCGGCCTTCTTTTTGTGCCACTGCAAGTTTTGTGAGCGCGTTTTTCATGGTGCCAATTCGTACAGGGCCGAGCCGTCGCCGTGGTCTTTCACCAGGGTTATCTGCCGGTAGCGCGCCAGGTGCTGAATGCCACCTGCGCCCGAGGTGAAGCGCAGTTTGATGCCGGGCACCGGGCGCACGGCCCAGTTGCCGTCGGCCGCTGCGTCCACGGTCTGTGTTTCTTTCAGATATTGCAGCAGGGCTTCGCGGTTTTCGTCGGGCGCTTGCAGCACCGTTGCAGTGCCGTCCAGGCCAGGAAAGCTGCCACCGCCCGCAGCGCGGTAGTTGTTGGTGACCACCACGAACACCGCGTCGTCAGCCACCGGCAGGCCGTTGTGGCGCAAGTTGACGATGCGCCGCGCCTCGGGTGCCACCAGTTTGCCGTTGCGGTCATAACGTGCATTTTGTGAGACATCGATGCCGTAGCTGACGCCGTCGATGGTGTCAAAGTTGTAGCTGGGGAAATTGCTGTTCAGCAAGTGCTGTTCAGCCGCCCCGGCGGGGTTGATGCGGTTGAAAGCGCCGGCCGCCATTTCCAGCCATTCGCGCACTTGCGCGCCGCTCACACGCACCACCTGCACGGTGTTGGGGTAGACGTAGAGGTCGGCCACATGGCGCACCACCAACGGGCCG
>JAYUPP010000106.1:0-4629 GCA_043760045.1 Betaproteobacteria bacterium | reverse complement strand
GGTCGGCCGTGGCGTCTTGGTCGCGCAGCACGCGGATGTTGCCCGCCGGTATGGCCATGGCGGCCGCCATGCGCTGGGCGCTGACCATGTCATGCGGAATGCCTCTGAGCGCCGGCACGGCGGGGTCCAGGTATTCGCCAATGCCGATGACCAGCGCGTGACGGGTGTTGCGCACCGTCGGTGTGGACTGCGCCTGGGCGGTGGCTGCCAGCAGGCAGGAGCAGGCCAAGACCGTCACGGATATCAGGTGCCCCAGCCACTTGTCCGTTGTGGGGTGGCGCTGGAGCACTTGCATGTCCATGCGCATCACTCCAACGTGACCACGCGAACGCGGCGGTTGTCGGCAGACAAAGGGTCGCGCGCATTGGCCAGATCGCTGGAGCCTTTGCCCACCGCCCGCAGACGCGCAGGGTGCACGCCCAACGCCACCAGGTAGAGACGCACTTCATCAGCGCGATGCTGCGAAAGCTGCTGGTTGGCAGCCGGGTTGCCGCGCGCGTCGGTGTGGCCCTCGATGACAAAGCGGTGGCCCTTGAGGTCGGGCGACGTCATGGCGGCCACCAGGTTGCCCAACACCGGGCCGCTTTCGGGCCGCACACGGGCCGAGTTCAGTTCGAACTGGATGGCCAGCGACAAACTGGGCGGTGCTTCGGCGGGCGCTGGCGACAAAACCGGCACGGGGGGCTTGGATGGTGCGGGCGACGGCCATGGCGACGGCGCGGGCAGCGCAGTGGGGGCCGCCGTCGCGCCAGCGTTTGGTGTTGCGGCCGTGGTTGCAGCGGCCGTGACCGGCGCTGCGGGGGATGTCAGTGCGGGTGTGGCAGCAGGCGCGGGGGCAGGCACGGCAACCGGCGGCGCCACCGACACGGCGGCTGCGCTGCTGGCGGCCGGCGCGGTGGCGCTGGGTGTTTGACGCACCAGCAGGTTGCGATTGCGTGACGGCTTCAGCGCTTCAATCATGTCGCGCGTCTCGGGCAGCGCCGCGGTGCTGCCCTGCGCAGCGGCTGGCGTCGCGTCGAGCAGCGCGACCCAAGCCAGCAGCAAAAGCGCGCAACCTTGCAAAACCAAGTGACGGACAATCTCAGCGCGCATGGGTTTTTCCTTCGTGCCGGATCTGCGCTTCCATCAGGGTAACTTCTCCGGGTTGGTATTCGTTGCTGCCCGCAAAGGCCAGGTGGGTGTCGGGCTGGCTCAAGTTGACCAGGGCACGTGGGGCCACCACGCCCAATGCGCGCGACAGCGTCGTCTGTTGCACAGGGGCTGCGGCGCAGGCCGGCAGCCTGCCTTGAAACTCAGCCGCCCAGCGCTTGCCTGCCGCCTCCACCGGTAGACAAGGGTAGAAGTAAAAACGCAATCGTTCCAGCCCGGGTTGGCCCTGCAACTGGATGCCTTTGTCACGCGGCAGGCGGTTGAGTTGATCGACCAGCACGGTGTAGGTGCCCAGGTCGGCCACGCGGCCCTTGGGGTCGATGTTTTCCAGTCGCACCTGGCCGGGCAGGTTGGTGGAAAACTGCAGCACGAAGACGTCGCCGGTGCGCAGCAGCGCGCCACTGCCCCCCACGGCCACCGGGCGCAGCACGGCAAAGCTGCCCGGGTCCAGCTGTTCCATGGCATAGCCCAGGGCTGGCACCATGGCGGTTGACTTCTGGCTTTCCGCAGGCGGCAGCACGGCTTTGTGTTGCAGCGCCAGTCGCCTGAAGAGGCCGGCTTCGGCGGTGGGGTTGGTTGCTGCGGCTGGCCCGGTCTGGCTGGCCACGCGGCCCAGCACCTGCCCCAGCAGCGGTGAGAGCTTGGCGGCGGGTTCGGCGGCTGAAGCTGCTGCCGCCGACGTTGACACCGGCGCGTTTTGGGCCAGGGCGGGCCAGGCGGCTGTCAAGCCCGTCAGCCACAGCGCATGCGCCGGGCGGCGCAACTTCATGACGCAGCTCCAACCCGGATGCGCAGTTCTTGCTCGGCGGTGTTGCCTTGGTCGTCTGCCACCTGCAGGATCAGGCGGTGCTGGCCGTCGGGCACCACGGCGCGGTCAACCACCACCCCGCTTTCGGTGACCGTGGCGTGTTTGCGCAGGCGGTCGGTGAGGTCGATCTTGAGCAGGCCGTACAGCACGCGAAAACTCGACGGCACGATGCGGCTGCCCGGTGTCGGCGTGAAGGCCAGCTCGATGCGCAAGGGCGCTGCCACCGGCGTCGTGCTGCTGGTGGGGCTGAGCACGCGAATGCCCGGCACATTGCCTTTGGGCACCGGCATGTTGCGCGAGCGGATTTCGGGCGGCGCGTTGCGCTCCGCGGTGGCCGCTTGCTGGGCTTCGGCAGCGGTGATGAGTTCAAACCCACCCGAGGCCTGGGCTTGTGCAGAGCCACTGCACCACAAGGCGGCCGTCAGGACAGCCCAAGCGAAACGGCGTGTGGATGTGGACATGGTGGGTTCCTTCTGCGGTGGGTTCAGCGACTGGTCGTGCCGACCAGGTGGCGCCTTGCAATCATTGGACAACGACGCCCGAGTGTGCCCAATGATCCCGAGGGATACCGCGGATGGTTCACGGTTGAGGCCCAGTTGGAGATTCAGGTGCAGGTGCGGGTGCAGGTGCAGGTGCGGAAGCCGACGCAACCGCGGCCAGTGCCGTGCCGGGAAGGGCGGTTGCAACACCCGCCGGCGCCAGCTGCCTCAGGGTGCCCACCAAGGTGGCCAGCGCCACCGGTTTGCCCAGCAGGGCACATCGTTTGGGCATCGGCATGGTGCCCAAGGCGGCGACGCGGCCGGTGACGATGACGGCCGGCACCAGCAACTCCCATTCGGCACGCAGCTCGGAAATGGCGGCCACGCCGTCGGGCTTGCCGCTGCCCAGGTCCAGATCAAAGACCAGGGCATCGGGGAAACGAGGCTCATGGTCCAGTTGCAGTTTCAACTGCGCCAGAGACCCGGCGTCGACGATGGTCGCACCGGCCCCTTCCAGGGCCGCGCGAAGGGCCCCACGGGGCCCGGTTTCGTCGTCCAGCAGGGCCAACAGCCAGCCGTCCAGGCGGCTGGCGTCGCTGGCCCGTGCCGCCGGTCCACCGGGGGTGGCGGCCTGGGGTCCGGTGCGCCGCAGCGCGGCCGGCACCACCACCCTGAAGCGCGTGCCGCGCCCCAGCGCGCTGCGCAAGGGCGCCAGTTGCAGGCCGAGCTGCGCACTCAAGCCCCGCACGATGGCCAGTCCCAGGCCGCGCCCCCCGCGCGATGCGCCGTCGGGGTCGGCCAGCTGCACATAGGGTTCGAACACGGCCTGCAGTTTGTCCGCCGGGATGCCGCGCCCGTTGTCCACCACGTCGATCACCAGTGCCCGCTCGCCCTGGGCGCTGCGATGCGGGCGCACCGCCAGCACCACCCGTGCCGGCCCCTGGGCTTGAACGCCCAGGCTGTAGCGCACCGCGTTACCGGCCAGGTTTTGCATCAGGCGGGCCAGCTGCGTGCGATCGGTAAACAGCCATTGGTGTTGGCCATGAACGCTGATGCGCAGCGTGCTCAGCGGGTGCGTGGCCTGCAGGTTGGTGGCCACGCCGTCGAGCACGTCGCGCAGGTCGACCAGTTCGGGGTGTGACTGCAAGGCCCCTTGCTCGATGGCGCTGAACTCGCTGAACTGGTCCAGCATGGCCACCGCGTCGTCGGCCGCCCTCATCTGCTGGCGCAGCAGGTCGGCGCGGCGGGCGGTGCTGCTGGCTGCATCGCCCGGCGCCGCGTCACTGCCACGCAGGGCATCGGCGTACAGGCGCACCGCTTGCAGCGGCTGGCGCAGGTCGTGGCTGATGCTGGCCAGCAGTTGGGTGCGCGCGCCTTGCAGCGCGGTGAGCTCGGCGGTGCGCTGGTCCAGGCTGGTGATGAGGGTGTCGCGTTCGGCCAGGGCGCCGTACAGGCGACGGTCGCTGGCGCGCATGTGCATGCGGTCGATCCACACAAACATGCCCACCAGCACAGGTGTCACCAACCACAGGCTGGGAAAGTCGGAGAAGGACATCTCCCAGCCCACCATGGCGGCGCCGGCCGCCAACAACAACGCCAGTCCACCCTCGCGCCAGGCGTGCCAGCCCAAGGTGGCCACGCCCACCAGCAGCAGCAGCGCCAACGACGCCGCGCCGCCGCCCACCGCGGCGTGGGCCGAACCCAGCGCGCCGCCGCAGGCCAGGGCCAACGTCGCGCCGGGTTGGGCGCGCCGTGCCAGCCCGGCCAACAAGGCCAGGCACAGCAAGGCCCAGCTCCAGGCCAGTTGGGCTTCGCCTAGGTGGGGCATCTGCGTCAGGCGGCGCACCGCCTGCAACGAAGCCACGTCATACGGCAGCAGCCACGTGCCCCAGGTTTGCATGGCCAGGGCCACCACCCCCACCGCCACCAAGGCCAGGCCCAGGCGCCGGCGCCGGCGCGGCAACTGCTGGTGGATGGTGGCCGCGCTGTCACCTTTTGAGCCGCCCATGCCAAGGGGGCTGCCAACGCTGCCAACGCTGCCAACGTCACCACCCTTGCCAGCTCCGTCGACGTCCCCAACGCTCCGTGTACCGGTTGCGTTCGGTGCGTTGCCCACGCCCCACCTCGCCGGTGGTTCGCCAAGCGGATCGGCCAAGCTCATTGCGCGGAGCCGGCGCGCATGGACGGCACGCG
>JAYUPP010000105.1:0-4639 GCA_043760045.1 Betaproteobacteria bacterium | reverse complement strand
CGGTGCCGCTGACCACGGCGTTACCCACCACGCTGCCGTTTCGCGACACCGCCAGGGTCTGCGCGCCACTGAGCGCCGTAGCCAGCGTGCCTTGCAGGGCCGGCGTGCTGTCGTTGGTGTAGGCACCCTGGCCCACGGTGGCGCCCAGGTCGTTCAGCACGGCGCTGAGGGTGGCCACCGTGGGCAGCGTGGGCAGGGCGCCGCTGCTGGGTTGCAGGCAGGGCGGGTTCAGGTCTTGCAGCGCGCGCGCCGCCACGCTGTTGTGGCAACTCGAGCACACCGTGCCAGGGGGCGTGAAGGGGTGACCCACGGGGATCGTGCAGGCCCCGGTGATGGGCGTGGACGCAATGCTGACGCGCGCTGGCAGGTTGCTCGGCTTGTTGCAGTTGGGCCAGCCGCCCGACGAGACAAAAGCCGGCCGCAGCACGCCGGCATAAGCCGGGTCCAGGCGCGCCGGGTTGTGGCACTGGATGCACTCGGTCTCGGCACGGATCAACGAAGAACCGTTGGCTGCCACGTGGAAACTGGAGGGCGGCGCGCAGACCGCAGCACTGGCCGTCACCGGGGCCTCAGCCAGCTGACGCTCGCGCAGCGTCTCCAGCGCCTGGTCCAGGAAGGTGTGACAGGTCGAGCAGGTCTGGGTGATGGCACCGCTGCTCTGGGTGCGGCGCTGTTCGGTCGGGTTGGCGGGGTCGAACCGCTCGGCTACCCGGCCGCGGATCTTCCACATGCCGCCTCGGTAATCCACGCCCATCGCGGTGAGACGGTCAAACGGGCGCGCACCGTAACCGACAAAGCCGCCCGGCATCATGTCGCGCACGGGTGGCAGGCCCAGCACCCGGGCTGCGGTTAGGTCGCGCAGCACGCCTTTGGCGGTGATGTCGAAGTGCACGCCCCAGCTGTACACGTGGCCGTTGTTCAGCAGTGCCGCAAAGACGCCTTGCTCGGTGATGATCTTGCGCACCGGTATGGGCTCGGTGCGCACACCCACCGTGCGGGTGGGCAGGCCGGCCACGGCGGTGGGCACGCGGTAACCACCGCGGTAGGCGCCCGACACGTCGCTGTCGGTGTAGGCGTTGACGTCGGCCGGGTGGGCGCCCCACTGCCAGATCGACTGGTCGCGCTTGAGCACCACCACGTCGTTGTCGCGGGCGCTGATCTGCACCACGTCGCTCAGCCCATTGACCAACACCGGCGTGGTGGCCATACCGGTGGCTTGGCCGTTGCCCATCAGCGCGAAACCGCCATTGCTGCCCCAGGTGTAGACGCTGCCGTCGGCCATCAGCGCATAAGACGCCACGCTGGTGGCGGCCACCGCCACGGCGCCGCCGGCCGCGGCGGGCAGGTTGACCACCAGCGGTGTGCTGGAGCGCTGCAAGGTGCTGCCGTCCACACCCTGGCCGAGTTGACCAAAGGTGTTGTCGCCCAGCGTCAAAACCCGTCCGTCGGCCAGCCGCAGCACCGTGTGGGCAAAGCCACCGGCGGCGTGCGTCAAGGGGCCGGGCAGTGTCAGTTCGACCAGGGCCCGGTTGGTGGAGATCTGGTTACCGGTGCCCAGTTCGCCGTTGACGTTGTCGCCCAGGGCATACACCCGGTAGACCGGATCGGTGGTGGTGTCGGTGTTGTCGATCTTGAAGAAGGCACCCCCGTGGCCCATGTTGCTGATCATCCCGAATACCGCCTGCCCGTTGGGCAGGGCCTTGGGCAGGGCCTGGCCCACCGTCAGGTTCAGGTTGTTGCCGGCCAGCCAGCCGGCCACGGTGCTGACGGCGCGGCGGCCGCGCGGCACCGAGCTGTCGAACAGATAGCCCTCGTAGCGGGTGCCGCCGTAGTTGAGCACCGGCGGCAAAGTGTCTTGCAAGGCCAGGTTGCCGAAGCGTTCGGCCTGGTGGGCCAGGGCCGAGGTCAGTTCGCTGGTCAGGGTTTGCGGGTCGTAGGTGCGCTTGTTGGCGGGCGCTGACGGCGCATTGCCGTTGCGGCCGTCGAGCAGACCGTCGCGCAGGTCTTCGGCCAGCTGGGCTACGGCGTCCAGCGTGGGCGTGCCGCTGCCGGTGTTGAACAGCGCGGCCTGCTTGGAAAACGCGCCGTTGACCACGCCATAAACGCCGCGCGCCGTCGGCGTGATGCTGCCCGGCAGCACCGCGTTGGACTTGATGAAGGGCAGGCGCGTGATGTCGGGCACCTCCAGGGCCTTGGGCACGTGCTCGTTGAGCAGTGCGGCCACGCGCGCGTTGGCCGCGGCGATTTGCGCCGGAGTGGGGTTGACGCCAGTGCCTACGCTCTCGGGCGTGCTGCCTTGGGTCAACAGTTGGTAGGCGGCTTCGGTGAACGCGGTGATGCCGATGTTCTTGTCGACCCGCGGCACGATCACGCGAATGACACGGTCGGCCGGGAAGTCGACAAAGCGGTTGGTGCCTTCTTCAAAGTACTGGGCACCCGGGCCGCCGCGCAACTCGACCCGCAGCGAACCGCGGTAGTTGGCGCCGGGGCGGATGGTGACCATGCCCTTGACGTTGTCGGTGGGTGCGGTGCCCAGCAAGGCACCGCTGTCGTTGAAGACGCTGATGTTGACGTTGCGAAACTGACCAAAGTCACCGCCGGCGCCCACGCCGCCGTCACCACTGGCGCCGCCGCCATCACCCGCGCCGCCGTCGCCGGAGCCACCAGCGTTCCAGTCGAGGTTGCCGTTGTCGGGAAAGCCGGTGCAGACACCGACAAACTCATTCGGGCGGTTGGCGCACGACGCCGCCGTGGGCGGGGTCGGGGCCGCGGGATCACTGCCCCCACCACCGCCGCCACCGCAACTGCCCAACGCCAGCAGGGCCATCAGGCTGCCCACTCGGGCCAGGTTATCGCGTGCTGTCATGACCATCCCTCTGGAAATGCAAGGCGGGGGTGGCGTGCGTTGCGCCCGGTGCAAACCCCTTGCCGGTGTTTCCGCGCGAGCTTAGCCCACGCTTGCCCTCGCCACAACGCGGGTCCATCCCCACTTTAGAGGGTGGATGGGCTGCGCGGGACGTGCCAGGTGGTGGCCTGCGCTGAGCCGTGTTCAAGCGGCCTTTACAGCCGCGCCACCGCAAAGTCAGGCACGCCGCGGGGTGAGATGAAGACCGGCCTTTGTCGCCCCGAGGTCAAGCGGTTGACCTCTTCGGAGACGTAGAGGTTCAGGCCGGCATAGGTCACGCGCCCGGCGCGCATGAAGTCGGCCTTGCCACCCAGCCCGTCGAGCAAGGCCTTGGTGAAGGCGCCGTTGCCCCACTCGTCCTTCTCTTCCGATTCTTCGTGGCCGGTGCTGGACGCAAACACCACCACCCCGTTTTCGGAGGACGACAGGTCGTTGATCAACTTCTCGGTTTGGCGGGCCGACTTGGACAGCGCCCCCAGCGCGTTGCCGGCAAAGCAGGTGTCGACGAACAGAATGGTCTTGCCACGGATCTTGCTCAGGCCCGAGACCAAGGCGGCTTGCGGCACGGCGGTGGTCAACAGGCGTTCGTGCTGGCCGTCGTGCGGCAAAAAGAAGTAGTTGCCGGCGGCGTCGTTGATGCCGTGCCCGGCCACAAAAACCATCGCCACGTCGTTGGCCCCCACGTTGTTGCGCAGGGCCTCCAGTTCACGCAGCACGGCGCTGCGGGTGGCTTGGGCGTCGGTCAGGGTGCGAACGATGACGCGCCGGTACAAGCGGCCTTCCTGGCCCTGCATGGCGGCACCGAAATCGCGTGCGTCCTTGGCGGCCAGGCCCAGGTTGTAGTCGCTGCGGGCATAGCGGGCCACGCCAATCGACAGCACGTAAAGGTCAGCGCCCGCTGGCGTGGGTGGCCGCACCACACCGGGCAAGGCGGGGGTGGCGGGAGCAGCGTCGCGGTCGATGATGAAAGCCAGCGCCTCGGACACGCCAAAACGGTTGATGGCGATGACCTCGACCTGGGTGCGGCCTTCGCCCACCTGCACCTTGGCCAGGCCCTGGTTGCGGCCGTCGATGGACTTGGGCATGACCAGGTTGGCCGGCTGCGCAGGGCGACCGTTGATGCGCACCTGCACGTCGACGTCGCCCGCTGCGGCTGCCGATTGCAGGGCGAAGGGCAGCGAAACCTCGGCCGTGGTGGCCTTGACCCGCAACGACGACACCGCCTGCAGCGCCGGCGGAAATTCAATCGCCTTCAGCGCCTGCAGCGCGCGCCGCGCCTGGGCGGCTGCTTCCTGGGCAGCGGCTTCCAGCGCCGCAGCCCGCACCGCCGCTTCGCGAATCTGGGCTTCCCGCACGGCGGCTGCGCGGGCCTCTTCCAGTCGGCTGGCCTGGCGTTGGGCCTCCAGCGCGGCCTCGCGCTGGGCGAGTTCACGCTGGGCGGCGGCGACCGCTTCGGCCTGCGCCAGCGCCTGCAGGCGCGCGGCCTCGCGTTCGGCCGCCTGGCGCGTGGCCAGCTCGCGGGCGGCTTGCTCACGGGCCTGGGCCAGGCGCCGCGTTTGCTCCACTTCCTGGGCCGCCCGGGCTTGTTCGGCCTGGGTTGCAGCCAACTGCGCCGCTGCGGCTTGCTCGGCCGCCGCGCGGGCCTGGGCCAGGCGGCGCGCCGCTTCGCGTTCGGCTTCTTCGCGCTGGGCCTGGGCCAGGGTGGCGGCAGCCAGCCGACGCGCTTCGGCCAAA
>JAYUPP010000104.1:0-4655 GCA_043760045.1 Betaproteobacteria bacterium | reverse complement strand
CAGAGGCGCAATGCCTTCGCGCTCGGCTATGGGCGCATGGATCGACCATTCAACCTGCTGGCGCCAATAGCGCGCGGTGACGAGAATGGCCAGTTCAGACAAGCGCAAACCGATGGCGCTGCGGTAACGCAGATATTCACCCATGCGCTGTGCGTGGGTGCACAGCTCGGGGCTGCGCAGCAGCGGCACAAAAGGTGAAATCAAAGCGCCGCGCGGCCCCTGGATGATTTCTTCAGCGCACAGGCGCTGCGCCGCGGTCCAGAGTGCGGGCGCCAGTGGCGGCAGGCGGTCGGTACTGTTCATGCTGCTGAAGTTTCCTTGAAGGCTGACATGGCGCCATAACGGCCCAAGTCAATGGCGGTTTCGGTGAGGGCCTGGTGGTGGCGGTGGGCGCTGGTGGCTGCGCTTTCTGCCGCGCTATCTTCCGCGCTTGTCGGGAACAGTGTGTCGGCCCTCGGGCGCTGAGGTTCACATTCACGTTCAAGACCTGCGGCCACCGCCATCACAATGACCCACCTTTTGCTAACGATGCACTCTGCCATGCAAACCACACGCCCCCTGCAAACGCTGACGCTGGCCTGCGCCCAGCACATCATTCACCACGCGCTGCAGCGTGCGCGCGAACTGAAGTTCGAGCCGCTGGCCGTTACGGTGCTCGACATTCGGGGCGCGCTGAAGGCTTATGGCGCCGAAGAAGGCACCAGCCTCTACCGTTTCGAGATTTCGCACGGCAAGGCGCAGGGTGCGCTGGGCATGGGTTTTGGCGGCCAGGAAATTGAGCGCCGTTACGGCGTGGCGCCGGGTTTCATCCAGGCCGTGGGCATGTTGACCGACGGCAAGCTCGTGCCCGTGCGCGGCGGCGTGCTGGTGCGCGACGCACAGGGTCAGCTGCTGGGCGCGGTGGGCATCAGTGGCGACACCTCGCCCAACGACGAAATCGCGGCCATAGCCGGCATAGAAGCGGCCGGCCTGGTGGCCGACGGTGGTGCGCCCAAGGCGTAGTCTTCACGGCAACCCGCCCACCGGCCATACAAACACGCATCAACGACATCACGGTGAACCATGATGTCACCGGCCAGGGCCCGTGGCTGACGCTGTCGCATTCGCTGGCCAGCAGCTGTGGGCCGACGGGTGCAAACCGCACGCGCTGAAGGCCTGCAGGCGCTGCAAGAGCCGACGCTGGCGCGCTGGTTCACCGAGGCCTGCCGCGCCGCACAGCCCGAAACCATGGCACACATAGGCGCCATGATCGGCAACACACCACTCGAAGGTTATGCCGGCTGTTGCGCTGCGATTGCCAGCACCCCCACGCTGCCGGCCTTGCAGCAGCAGCGTGCACCGGCGCTGGTCATCGTGGGCGCCGAAGACCAGGCCACGCCACCGGCTGCAGCCCAGGCATTGGCCGCGCACTGGCCCGGCGCCCGGATGGTGGTGCTGAACAGCGCCGCACACCTGTCGAACATCGAACAAGCCGACACTTTCAACAGCGCGGTGCTGGAGTTCTTGCTGGGCTCATGAAAAACAAAACGGGTTCAGGGATGGCGGTGCTGGCATGCCACCCTCACCCCAACCCTCGCCCTTGAAGGGAGAGGAAGCAAATTCAAGCCCACCCGGCTTGCGGCATCATCGCCGCCGATGACACTTTTCCTGCTCAAACGCCTGGCCGCGCTGACGCTGACCTTGCTGGTGGCATCGATGGTGGTGTTCGCGGTGCTGGAACTGCTGCCGGGCAATGCCGCCGAGGTGATATTGGGAGACACCGCCACACCCGAATCGCTGGCCGCGCTGCAAGCCAAACTGGCCTCGACCGGCCGCCGCTGCAGCGCTACACCTCGTGGGTGGGTGGCCTGCTGCAGGGCCAGACGGCGATGAGCACCAGCTACGACACGCCCACTGCTGAACTCATTGCAGAACGCCTGCAAGTGACGCTGCCGCTGGCGCTGCTGGCGATGTTGCTGACGGCGGTGCTGGCCCTCGGCCTGGGTGTCTATGCCGCCAGCCGCCACAACCAAATGGCCGATGTGGGTGTGATGGCGGCCAGCCAGGTCGGCATCGCCATCCCCAACTTCTGGTTCGCGATTCTGTTGATCCTGCTCTTTGCGGTGCAGCTGCAGTGGGTCAGCGCCGGCGGCTTTCCTGGCTGGGCCGAAGACGACGGCGGCGGTTTGCTCGAAGGCCTGAAAGCGCTCATCTTGCCCGCCATCGCGCTGGCGTTGGTACAGGCCGCGATATTGGCCCGCGTCACCCGTTCAGCGGTGCTGGACGTGATGCGCGAAGACTTCGTGCGCACCGCGCGTGCGAAAGGTTTGAGCAAGCGCCAGGCGCTGTGGCGCCATGTGCTGCGCAACGCCATGATTCCGGTGTTGACGGTGGCCGGCCTGCAGTTTGCCAACCTCATCACCGGCACCATCGTGGTGGAAAACGTGTTTGTGCTGCCCGGTGTCGGCCGGCTGGTGTTTCAAGCCATCAGCAACCGCGACCTGGTGGTGGTGCGTGACGTGGTGATGTTGCTGGCCGGCGTGGTGGTGGTGGTGAACTTTGTGGTGGACGTCTTGTATGCATGGATCGACCCGCGGCTGCGCCATGGCTGAGGCCCGCAACACGGCACCCCTGCCCGCACCCGTCACGGCCCCCGGCTGGGCCCGGCGCGCGCTGCGCCACAAGAGCTTTGTCGTCGGCGGCGCGTTGACTCTGCTGGTGGCCGCTGCCGCGCTGCTGTCGCTGTTGTGGACACCGCACCCGGTGGCCGAGATCAACATCCCGGCAAAGCTGCAAGCGCCCAGCGGCAGCCACTGGCTGGGCACCGACAGCCTGGGCCGCGACGTCGCCAGCCAGTTGCTGGTGGGGGCGCAGAACAGCATCGTGGTGGGTGTCATCGCGGTGGGCATCGGTCTCGTGTTAGGCGTGGCGCTGGGCTGCCTGGCGTCGGCGTCGCGCGCGGCGGGGCGTGGCTGGGTGGAAGAAATCATCATGCGCGCCAGCGACTTCACGTTTGCCTTTCCAGCACTCTTGACGGCCATCATGCTGACCGCCATCTACGGCCCCGGCCTGGTGCTCAGCATCGTGGCCATCGGCATCTTCAATGTGCCGGTGTTTGCGCGCATCACGCGCGCTTCGGCCAACGCCGTGTGGTCGCGCGACTTCATTACCGCCGCGCGCGCCGCCGGCAAAGGCCCGCTGGCCATCACGCTGGACCACGTGCTGCCCAACATCGCCAGCCCGCTGATCGTGCAGGCCACCATCAGCTTTGCCACCGCCATCCTGGCCGAGGCGGCGCTGTCTTACCTGGGCCTGGGCACCCAACCGCCGCAGCCCAGCTGGGGCCGTATGCTCAACGAAGCGCAGTCGCAGATGTTCCAGGCGCCGCTGCTGGCGGTGGTCCCCGGCGTGGCCATCATGCTGGCGGTGCTGGGGCTGAACCTGATGGGCGACGGCCTGCGCGACTTGATGGACCCGAAACTGGCGCGCCAGCGTTGATGCAAGGCGCAAGGGAAATCGCCATGGCCCAGGCCGACACCGACGACAAACGCCCACTGCTGGTGGTGGGCGCCAGCGGCCAGCTCGGCACCCGCGTGGTGCAGCAGCTGGTGGCGCTGAAGCGGCCTGTGCGCGCCATGGTGCGCCGCACCTCACGCGTGGAACATCTGCGGCTGACCGGTGTTGAACTGGCCTACGCCGACCTGCGCGACCCTGGTGCGGTGGAAGATGCCTGCGTCGGGGTGGGCGCCGTCATCGCCACCGCCAACGCCGTGGCGCCGCTGCACGGCAGCACGTTCGCTGCCGTGGAAGACAAGGGTTATGCCGCTTTGCTGCAAGCCTGCCAGCGCCAGCGCTGTGGCCGTTTTGTGCTGGTCTCGGTGCCGGTGACGGCGCACGACTCGGCAGTGCCGCTGTTCCGCTACAAACGCCTGAACGAGCAGCGGCTGGCCGCCAGTGGCATGGACCATGCGGTGATCCGCGCCGCGCCTTTCATGGACGACTGGTTTGCGCTCATCGGCAGCCGGCTGCCCGCGCGCGGCGACCCGGCGGCGCTGATCCACCGGCCCTGGGGGTTTCTGCAGACCTTCATCGGCGCGGTGGGCGGGTTGATTGAAAAACGCGGTCTGGCGCTGGTGCCTGGGCCGGCCAGCACCCGCCAGGCTTTTGTGGCCATTGACGACGTGGCCCACGCGCTGATACGCGCCACCACGCATCCGCAGGCGCACAACGCGGTGCTGAACCTGGCTGGCCCCGAGATGCTGAGCTGGGCTGATGTGGCCCAGCTCTACGCCCGCGTGCTGGGCCGCCCGGTGCAGGTGGTGGCCACGCCGGGCTGGGTGTTTCGCATGCAGCAACTGCTGATGCGGCCTTTTTCCGAAGCCGCTTCCAACATCATGGGGCTGAACTGGGTGGCGGCAGAGACGATGCCGAGCACCGGCCCCGATGCCGCCGCCGTGCTGGGCCTGCAACTCACACGCGCTGAGGAGTTCCTGCGCGCCAAAGCGGCCCTGCCGGCCTGACATCCCGCAGCGCCTGCCGCGCCGGCCAAACAGAGGCCGTCGGTCGCGCCGGCATTCGGGAAAGCACGGTCGCCGAACTGCAGGAGTGTGCGGCACAGTTGCATCGGGCACGGCACAACCAAGGGGCTCACCCAAGGGTCACTCCCATGGTCTGCG
>JAYUPP010000103.1:0-4665 GCA_043760045.1 Betaproteobacteria bacterium | reverse complement strand
GCGGGGCGCAGAGCCAGCGTTCTGCGTCTGGCGGTCTTATCCCAGAGGAATGGACAGATGAACCGACTTGCCGCAATCCTGCCACCCAGCAACGTGTTGCTGGAGGTGGACGCGACCAGTAAAAAGCGTGCTTTCGAACAAGCCGGCCTGCTTTTTGAAAACCAGCATGCCATTGCGCGGGGCGTCGTCACTGACAACCTCTTTGCCCGTGAACGCCTGGGCTCCACCGGTCTGGGGCATGCAGT
This sequence comes from Betaproteobacteria bacterium, assembly GCA_043760045.1. Classification (GTDB taxonomy): domain Bacteria; phylum Pseudomonadota; class Gammaproteobacteria; order Burkholderiales; family Burkholderiaceae_C; genus Rubrivivax. The sequence goes on along the minus strand of JAYUPP010000103.1, from coordinate 4,420 downwards.
GGCCATTCCGCACGGCCGCATCAAGGGTTTGAAGAACCCGTTGGCTGCGGTGGTGCGGGTCACGCAGCCGATCGGTTTTGATGCGCCCGACGACGAGCCGGTGAAGCTGCTGATCTTTCTGCTGGTGCCCGAAGCCGCCACGCAGCGGCACCTGGAAATCCTGTCAGAGATTGCCGAGATGCTGTCAGACCGTGAATTGCGCGAGCGCCTGAAGACCGAGCCTGACACGGCCAAGATGCACCAGCTGATTGCCGACTGGGAGCCGCTGAAGTCGGTGGCGTGAAGCAGTTGCCTTGAACTTTTGCGCGCGGCTCGGGCGCCCGGTGTTGCTTTGAACCAGTGAGTGTTCGCGCATGAAACCCACCTCCATCAGCGCTGAACGGCTGTTTGAAGCTCACAGCAAGGCTTTGCGCTGGAGCTGGGTGGCAGGCCAAGGCCATCCTGAGCGGCGCTTTGACGAGGCTGCGGTGCGCGACGCGCAATCAGCCGCCGACCTGGTGGGCTACCTGAACTACATCCACCCCTACCGGGTGCAGATCGTCGGTGTGCGCGAGGTTCAATACCTGCTGGAAGCCGGTGCGGAAGACCAAGAGCGCCGCATCTCGCGCATCGTCACGCTGGAGCCGCCGATGCTCATCGTCGCCGACGCGCAGGTGCCGCCGCCGCGTCTGGTGGCCATCTGCGACCGCGCCGAGATTCCGCTCTTTGTCACCGCTGAATCGGCCGGCCATGTGATCGACGTGGTGCGGGGTTATCTGGGCCAGCTGTTTGCCGAGCGCACCACGCGCCACGGTGTGTTCTTGGACATCCTGGGCCTGGGGGTGCTGCTGACGGGCGAATCGGGCCTGGGGAAAAGCGAGTTGGGGCTGGAACTGGTGTCGCGTGGCCACGGCCTGGTGGCTGATGACGCGGTGGATATCTACCGCATCTCACAAACCGCGCTGGAAGGCCGCTGCCCCGAACTGCTGCAGAACCTGCTGGAAGTGCGCGGCATCGGCCTGCTCGACATCAAGGCCATCTTTGGTGAAACGGCGGTGCGCCGCAAGATGCGCTTGAAGCTCATCGTGCACCTGGTGCGCAAGGAAACGCTGGAGCGCGACTTTGAACGCCTGCCGCACGAACCGCTGTACGAAGACATCCTGAGCTTGCCGGTGCGCAAGGTAATCATTGCCGTGGACGCCGGCCGCAACCTGGCGGTGCTGGTGGAGGCCGCCGTGCGCAACACCGTGCTGCAGCTGCGTGGCATCGACACCTATCAAGACTTCATCAAGCGCCAGCAGCAGGCGATGGAGCGTGGCGGGCGCGATTGAAGGGCTGAGGAACGGGGCGCAGCGAACCCACAGTGCCAATTTCAAACGACCGCTTTGACCCGGTGCGGGCAGGCCGGCTTGCTGCAGCGCGCATACAGCGACAACGAATGTTCCTGCAGCTCAAAACCGCGCGCCAGCGTGACCGCACGCTGGCGCGCTTCGATTTCGGGGTCGAAAAACTCCTCCACACGGCCGCAGTCCAGGCACACCAGGTGGTCGTGGTGCTCGCCGGCGTTGAGCTCAAACACCGACTTGCCCGACTCGAAGTTGCTGCGCGTCAGCAGCCCCGCCTGTTCGAATTGCATCAGCACGCGGTAAACCGTGGCCAGCCCAACGTCGGCATGTTCGGTCAGCAGCGCTTTGTAGACGTCTTCGGCCGTCATGTGGCGGCGCTCGGTGCGCTGGAACACTTCCAGAATCTTGATGCGCGGCAGTGTCGCTTTCAGTCCGCTGCTTTTAAGTTCGTCGGCGTGCTTCAACTGTGGGCCCTCGCCTTTGTCTTGACCTTCTGCCGGGCCCTGCGAGCCGCGCTGCAGCGGCCCCCGTGGCAGAGCCACCGATAGAATGCCGATCATAGCCAGACGCTGCGCGGGCCCGTTCTTTTCGGGCGGCAGCCGCCGCACCCTTTTGGTATGACACTGCAAGTGAACGTTAGCTGCCCAACCCGGTCTCCATCCATGTTCCAAACTTTGCGCGCCGCAGGCCTCATTGGCGCTGCGGCGCTGGCCATTTTGCTGACCGGCTGTGAATCGCTGCAGCGCACCGACAGTTTTCTGGGTTTCATCACGCCCTACCGCATCGACATCGTGCAGGGCAACGTCATTTCCAAAGAGCAGGCGGCGTTGCTCAAGCCCGGGCTCACGCGTTTGCAGGTGCGTGACTTGCTGGGCACGCCCCTCGTCACCGACCCTTTCCATGCCAACCGCTGGGACTACATCTTCACGCTGCGCCGGCCCGGCGCCGAAGCGCAACGGCGCAGTGTGGTGGTGCAGTTTGAAGGTGATGTGGTGAAGGATGTGGTGGCGCCCGACCTGCCCTCTGAGCGCGACTTCGTGGCTTCCATCAGCCGCAACAAAGACCCGCGCGCGCCGAAGCTGGAACTCAGCGACGATGAGCGCAAAGCCTTGCCGATGCCGCCCCGGCGTGAACCGGTGGCGCCGGAACCGATGGGCCCCGTGCGTGACTACCCGCCGCTGGAAAAAAGCTGATGTCGGTGGAGCTGAATGTCGAAATGTTCCATGAGCCGGGGCGGTGCCCCGCATCATGAAACTCAGCGCCGCTTTGTCATGGAGCCTCGATTGACCCTGAACATTGCCATAGCCGGCGCTGGTGGCCGCATGGGCAGCGAACTGGTGCGCGCCGTGATGGGCAGCGGCGATCTCAACCTCAGCGGTGCGCTGGAAGTGCCCGGCAGCCCCGTGCTGGGGCAGGATGCCGGTGCCAGTCTGGGCAGCACCAGCGGTGTGCTCATCACGGCCGATGTCGATGCCGGCTTGCGCGGCGCGCAGGTGCTGATCGATTTCACGCGCCCCGCAGGCACCCTGCTGCACCTGGCGGCCTGCCGCCGGCTGGGCGTGGCGGCAGTGGTCGGCACCACCGGCTTCACACCGGCTGAAAAGGCCGACATCGCCGCAGCCGCGCAGCAGGTGCCGGTGATGTTTGCGGCCAACATGAGCGTGGGCGTCAATGTGATGCTGCGCCTGCTGGACCAGGCAGCCCGATTGCTCGGCGAAAGCTACGACATCGAAGTGCTGGAAGCCCACCACCGCCACAAGGTTGACGCCCCCAGCGGCACCGCGCTGGCCATGGGCGAGGTGCTGGCACGCGCCCGGGGCATCACGCTTGCCGAGCAAGGGGTGTTCAGCCGCCACGGCCACACCGGTGAACGCCCGCCTGGCAGCATCGGCTTTGCCACTGTGCGCGGCGGCAGCATCGTGGGCGAACACAAGGTGCTGTTTGCCGGCACCGGTGAATGCATCGAGATCGTGCACAAAAGTTCTAGCCGTGCCAATTACGTGGAAGGCAGCTTGCGTGCGGCGCGTTTTCTGGTGCAACACGGCCGGCCGGGTTTGTTTGACATGCAGGACGTGCTGGGCTTGCGCTGACCGGCAACCGGAAGAGCAACCGCAATCGCGCCCGCACCCGCACCCGCACCCGCACCCGCACCCGCACCCGCACCCTTTCATAACCGCACCCGCAACCCCGCGCTGCCCCACCCCGCATGCAAAACCACGGCTTGATGCAGTTCTGGGCCGCCAGCGACGGCATCGTGCGCACGGTGGCGCTGTTGCTGCTGTTGATGAGCGTTTCGGCCTGGGTGCTCATCATCTGGAAAACCTGGCTGCTGCGCCGCGCCGCGACCGACATTGCCCGCGCGGTGCCGGCTTTCTGGGCCGCCGCCGGGCTTGATGAAGGCCGCACGCGCCTGGGCGCGATGGACCGCGAAAGTGTGTTGCTGCCGTTGCTGGACGCCGCGCGCGCGCGGCCCGGTGCCGGCACGCTGGAAGGCGCCGGGCAAGCCGCTTCGCAGTTGACGCGCCGCTTGCGCGACGCGCTGCACCGCGGCTTGGCGCACCTGCAATGGGGCCAGGTGCTGCTGGCGTCCATCGGCAGCACGGCGCCTTTTGTGGGCCTGTTTGGCACCGTGTGGGGCATTTACGGCGCGCTGGCGGGCATGGCTGCCAGCGGCAGCATCACCATCGACAAAGTGTCGGGCCCGATTGGCGAAGCGCTGGTGATGACGGCTGCCGGCATTGCGGTGGCGGTGCCCGCCGTGCTGGCCTATAACGTGTTTGGCAAGTGGGTGGCGGCTTGCGAGGCCGAGCTGGAAGGTTTTGCCCACGACCTGCGCGAGATGGTGCTGGATCGCCCGGGCGCCGCAGCCCACACACCGTCGGCCAGAACAACCGCCGAGGTGAAATGACATGGCTTTCGGCCGTCTGGAACGCAACCCCGGCTCACGGCCAATGAGCGACATCAACATGACGCCGCTGATCGACGTCATGCTGGTGCTGCTGGTAATTTTCATCATCACCGCGCCGCTGATGAACACGCGCCTGGCGCTCGACCTGCCGCAGGCCGAGGGCGCCGCTGCCGGCACCGACCTGCCC
>JAYUPP010000102.1:0-4668 GCA_043760045.1 Betaproteobacteria bacterium | reverse complement strand
ACTTGCAAAACCACCAAACACCACCGAGTGCAGCGCGCCGATGCGCGCGCAGGCCAGCATCGCAAACGCGGCCTCGGCAATCATCGGCATGTAGATCAAAACCCGGTCGCCCTTTTGCACGCCCAGGCTTTGCAGCGTGGCGGCCATGCGCTGCACCTCAACGTGCAATTCGCTGAAGCTGTAGGTTCTTTCCTCGCCGGTTTCGCTGGACACCACGATCAGCGCCGGCTGCGCAGCACGGGCTGCCAGGTGGCGGTCCACCGCGTTGTGGCACAGGTTGGTGGTGCCGCCCACAAACCAGCGCGCAAAGGGTGGGTTGCTGAAGTCGCACACCTGCTGCGGCGGTGTTTGCCAGTCGATCAACTGCGCCTGTTCGGCCCAGAAGCCATCCGGGTCTTGCAGCGACCGGCGATGAAAGGCGGCATAACTTTCATTGTTGCCGGCGTGGTGGGCTGCGGTCTTGCTGTTGATGTCGGCCATGGGGGGTCTCCATTTGTCGTGGTGTGGGCGCGGTGCAGCGCCGATCGGGTGAGCAGCGGCCAACAGTCGCCTGACTTTGCCAGGCATGGCCGGCCGCGCTGCTATCCTCTGCAGATGATTTTGATCTCGATCATCCCCGCTGCAGCCCGCGCCCGAATTGTGGCCGCAGCACTGCTATTGAGCTGCTTTCCCGCGCTGGCTGCGCCCGCTACGGACCTGCCTGCGCCGCTGCCGGCGCCAGCCAGGCAGGGGCCTGTTGCCGACCCGCTGCTGCAGTTGCTGGTAGACCGTGGCGTGCTGCAGGCTGGTCTGGCCAGCCTGCAGCCTGCCGTGGCGCTGGCCCAGCAGGCGCGCGACCTGGCGGCCGGCGCCGTGATTGCCGCAATGGCCTTTCTCGACCTGCCCTACGCCCAGGGCGGCGTCTCGGTCGAGCAGGGTTTTGACTGCAGCGGCTTCACACGCCATGTCTTCAAACACACGTCGGGATTGATGCTGCCGCGCAGTGCCGAACAGCAGGCGCAGTCCAAGCAGCTGCAGCAAGTCGCGGCCGAAGAATTGCAGCCCGGTGACCTGGTGTTTTTCAACACCGTGCGCAAAGCGTTTTCGCATGTTGGCATCTATGTCGGCGACGGCCGTTTCGTGCATTCGCCGCGCCTGGGTGCTGCAGTGCGCATGGACAGCCTGCGCCAGGCCTACTGGTCCACACGCTTTGACGGCGCGCGCCGCGCCGCGCCTTCGGCTGCGGCCGGCGGCTGAACCGCACAGCATGGGCGAGTCGATCATTCCGCTGGCTGACCTGCGCTACGCCGCCGCGCTGCCACGCGTACCCACCACGCTGCAGCCCGCCACCGGCCTGCTGGCCGACCGCCTGGGCCGCCCGCTGCACGACCTGCGCATCTCGGTCACTGACCGCTGCAACTTCCGCTGCAGTTACTGCATGCCGAAGGAAGTGTTTGACAGCCAATACAAGTTCTTGCCGCAGACCTCGCTGCTGAGTTTTGAAGAAATCACGCGTGTGGCGCGGCTGTTCGCCGCCCACGGCGTGCACAAGTTGCGCCTGACCGGCGGCGAGCCACTGCTGCGCAAGCACCTGGAAGTGCTGATCACGCAACTGGCTGGCCTGCGCACACCGGCGGGCGACGAACTGGACATCACCCTCACCACCAACGGTTCATTGCTGACGCGCAAAGCACAGGCGCTGCGTGATGCCGGGCTGAAGCGTGTGACGGTGAGCCTGGACGCGCTGGACGACGGCATCTTCAGGCGCATGAACGATGTCGACTTTCCGGTGGCCGATGTGCTGCACGGCATCGACGCTGCGCTGCGCGCCGGCCTGGCGCCGGTGAAGGTGAACATGGTGGTCAAACGCGGCACGAATGACCACGAGATCGTGCCGCTGGCGCGCCATGTGCGCGAACATTACGGCGCTGCAGTGGTGCTGCGTTTCATCGAATACATGGACGTCGGCGCCACCAACGGCTGGCGCATGGACGAAGTGCTGCCTTCAGCGCAGGTGCTGCAGCGTCTGCAGGCGCAATTCAACATGCAACCCTTGCAAGCCAGCGCGGCCGGTGAGACAGCACAACGCTGGCGTTATGCTGATGCGGCTGGCGGCGAAGTGGGTTTCATCAGCAGCGTGACGCAGGCTTTCTGCCACGACTGCAATCGCGCGCGGCTGTCCACCGAGGGCAAACTGTTCCTGTGCCTGTTTGCCAGCCGTGGCCACGACCTGCGAGCCCTGCTGCGCGGCGGCTACAGCGACGCACAAATCGCGGCCGCCATTGGCCTGATCTGGCAAGAGCGCGACGACCGCTATTCGGAACTGCGCAGCGCGGGATCAGCCGCAACGACAGCGGGTGAGCGGCGCGTGGAAATGCACTACATCGGCGGCTGAAGTTCCGATCTGAAGTTTCGATCTCCCTGGCGGCGGATTTCTTCAGTCTGCCCCTGCCCCTGCAGGCGCCACCGCATCAGCCACCGCAGCCGTGGTGATTTCCCCCGGCACCCGCTGGCGGGCAAACAGCGTGTACACGGTGGGCACGACAAATATCGTCAGCAGCGTGCCCAGGCTCATGCCGCCCACGATGACCCAGCCGATCTGCTGCCGGCTCTCAGCGCCCGCACCGGTGGCCAGCGCCAGCGGCACGGCGCCCAGCACCATGGCGCCGGTCGTCATCAATATCGGCCGCAGGCGCAAGGTGGCAGCCTCGGTCACCGCCTGCATCACGTCTTTGCCTTCTTTGCGCAATTGGTTCGAGAACTCGACGATCAGGATGCCGTGCTTGGTGATCAGCCCCACCAGCGTGATCAGGCCAATCTGCGAGAACACATTCAACGTGCCGCCTGACCACTGCAGTGCGGCCAGCGCACCCACCATCGACAGCGGCACCGACAGCAGAATCACAAACGGGTCGACAAAACTTTCAAACTGCGCTGCCAGCACCAGGAAGATGAACAGCAGCGCCAGCACAAACACCAGGCCCAGCGAGCCAGCTGACGCCCTGAATTCGCGGCTGACACCATTCAGCTCTGATGCATAACCGGCCGGCATCACGCGCGCAGCTGCAGCGTCCATGAAGGTCAGCGCCTCCCCAAGCGCATAACCCGGCGCCAGGTTGGCGGTGATGGTGACCGAGCGCCGCTGGTTGAAGTGGTTCAGCTCACGCGGGCTGACGGCTTCGCGTATCTTCACCAGGCTGGACAGCGGCACCATGGTTTCGCCCCGGCCGCGGACAAAAATCTTGTCGATGTCTTCTGGCGTTGTGCGCCCGCTTTGTGCAGTCTGCACGATCACGTCGTACTGCTCGGCATCACGTTTGTAGCGCGTCACGGCCCGGCCCCCGAGCATGGTTTCCACGGTGCGCGCCACGGCGTCCACCGAAACACCCATATCTGCGGCGCGGGCACGGTCCACATCCAGAAAAATCTCGGGCTTGTTCAACTGCAGGTCCATGTCGGGCTGCACGATGCCGGGGTTCTTCTGCATCTCGGCCAGCAACGCCTGGCCCACGCGCGACATGTTGGCGTAGCTGTCGCCGCTGACGACGACAAAGTTGATGGAGCGTTCACGGAAGCCCTGGCCCAGGCTGGGCGGCGTCACCGGGAACACGGTGACGCCCGGCAGAGACGCCAGTTTGGGCAGCAGCGAGCGCGCCAGTTCAGGCGTGCTCAGCTTGCGATCTTCCCAGTCAACGGTGCGCATCACAGCGCTCGCCGTCGACACCTGACCGCCGCCCATGAACATGAAGCGGCGGTCGAATTCGGGGTACTGCGCGGTGATGGCCTCAATCGCGTCGAGGTAGCGCGCGGTGTATTCCAGCGTGGCGCCGTCGGGCGCGCGCACGGGCATGAAGATCACCCCGCGGTCTTCCATCGGTGACAGTTCACTTTTGGCGTTCGTGAACAGAACCCAGCTGCCCGCTGCTGAAGCCGCCATCAGCAGCACCACCAGCCAGCGCGCCTGCAGCGACCAGCGCAGCAGCGTGGCGTAGCCGTGGGTCATTTTCACCAGCGCGGTTTCCATGACGCGGTCAAACCAGCCGGGTTTGGCGTTGTGGCGCAGCAGCTTGCTGCACAGCATGGGCGTTAGCGTCAGTGCCACAAAACCCGACACCAGCACGGCACCGGCCAGCGTCAACGCAAACTCGCCAAACAAGCGGCCGGTGCGGCCGGGTGTGAAAGCCAGCGGCGCGAACACCGCCGCCAGCGTCAGCGTCATGGCCACCACCGCGAAGCTGATTTCGCGCACACCTTTGATGGCCGCCTGAAAGGGTTCCATGCCGGCTTCGATGTGGCGAAAGATGTTCTCCAGCACCACGATGGCGTCGTCCACCACCAGGCCGATGGCCAGCACCAGCGCCAGCAAAGTGAGTGTGTTGACCGTGAAGCCGGCCAGTGCAATAAGCGCAAATGCACCCACCAGGCTGACCGGTATGGTGACCAGCGGAATGATCGACGCACGCAGCGTGCGCAGAAACACAAACACCACCAGCGCCACCAGCACCACGGCCTCGAGCACGGTGCGGTAGACGGCTTTGATCGAACGATCAATAAAAACCGACAGGTCGGTGGCCTGCACCACCGTGACGCTGGCCGGCAGGTCGCGCTGCAGCTGCGGCATCAGCGCCTTCACACCGGCCGCCACTTCCAGCGGGTTGGCGGTGGCGTTGCGGATGACGCCGGTGCTGA
>JAYUPP010000101.1:0-4669 GCA_043760045.1 Betaproteobacteria bacterium | reverse complement strand
CCCTGGCCCTGGCCCTGGCTTTGGCTTTGACCGTTGCCTGGCATCAGTCGCTGCCTGGGCCGGTTTGGCAATCGCGCTGAACCACCACCTTCAACGGCGAAGGTCCAGCGTGAAGGGCAGCTCACGGCTGGGTGCCGCCGGCTCCACATCCATGCGTCCGGGGGTGTGGCCGAAGCGGAAGAAGCGGGTCAAACGGCGGCTTTCGGCTTCATAGGCGTTGACCGGGAAGGTCTCGTAGCCACGGCCACCCGGGTGCGCCACGTGGTAACGACAACCGCCCAGGCTGCGCCGTTGCCAGCGGTCCACCACGTCAAAGGTCAGTGGCGCATGCACGCCAATGGTGGGGTGCAGTGCAGACGGTGGTTGCCAGGCCCGGTAGCGGATGCCACAGACAAACTCGCCGACCCGACCGGTGGGCTGCAAAGGCAGGGCGCGGCCATTGACGGTGACCACGTGCCGGTTGTCGTTGAGACCCGTGACCTTCAGTTCCAGCCGCTCCAGCGAAGAATCGACATAGCGCGCGGTGCCGCCCGGCGCACCCTCTTCGCCCATCACATGCCAAGGCTCGAGCGCGGTGCGCAGGCTGAGCTCCAGCCCGGCCGTGGCCAGCTGCCCCACCAACGGGAAGCGGAAGGCAAAGTGCGGCGCAAACCAGGCGCTCTCAAAAGCAAAGCCGGCCTCGCGCAGTTCGGTCATCACGTCGTCGAAGTCCATCTGCACAAAGGTGGGCAGCATGAAACGGTCGTGCAGGCCGGTGCCCCAGCGCGTCAAGCGCTGCTGGCTTTGGCCGCGGTAGGGCGTTTTCCAGAAGCGGGCCACCAAAGCGCGCAGCAGCAGCTGCTGGGCCAGGCTCATGCGCGCATGCGGCGGCATCTCGAAGGCGCGCAATTCCAGCAGGCCCAGGCGACCGGTGGAACTGTCGGGCGAGTAGAGCTTGTCGATGCAGAACTCGCTGCGGTGGGTGTTGCCGGTGACGTCGACCAGCAGGTTGCGCAGCGTGCGGTCCACCATCCACGGTGGGCATTGGCCATGCAGGTTCAGCTGGCGATCAATTTCATTGAGGCCGATCTCCACCTCGTAGACCTGGTCGCTGCGCGCTTCGTCAAAACGCGGCGCCTGGCTGGTCGGGCCGATGAACATGCCGCTGAACAAATAGCTCAGCGACGGGTGGTTGTGCCAATAGGTGATCAGGCTGCCCAGCACGTCGGGCCGGCGCAGGAAGGGGCTGTCCTCGGCGGTCGCACCGCCCAGCACAAAGTGGTTGCCGCCGCCGGTGCCGGTGTGGCGGCCGTCGAGCATGAATTTTTCGCTCGACAGGCGCGTCTGGTGCGCCGCTTCGTAAAGGAATTCGGTGTGGTCGACCAGCTGTTCCCAGCTGCTGGCGGGGTGGATGTTGACCTCGATCACACCCGGGTCGGGTGTCACAGCCAGCGTTTTCAGGCGCGGGTCGCGCGGCGGCGGGTAGCCTTCCAGCACCACCTTCATTTGCAGTTCGGCGGCGGTGGCTTCCACGGCGGCCAGCAGTTCCAGGTAGTCCTCCAGGAACTTCAGCGGCGGCAGGAAGACGTAGAGCACACCGGCCCTGCCGCCGCGCTTGGCTTCGGCAGCGCGTTCGGCCTTGGGGCCGTTGCCGCGCTGCGGGTCACGCACTTCCACACACAGCGCGGTGCGGGTGACTTCACCGGCCGATTCAAAGCGCGCGGGTGGCGCCAGCGGATCGCGCATGGAAGGTGTCAACGGTTCATGCGCGGTGGCCATGCGCGAAGCGCCCGGACCTGCTGCAGCACCCCCCGCCACCGTGCCGTTGCCTTGGGTGCCGGTGGCGATGGCGTTGGCCGCCAAGACTTTGGCGTCCTTGGTGGCGTCCTTACCGGTGCCCGGGGCCGCGCTTTCGCCAGGCGCGGCGGCCACCGATGACGTGACACCACGCACCGCCTGTTGCATGCGCAGCGCCGCCGCTGAAGGCAATTCGCTGAGCGGTGCAAACGGGTCTTGCACCATGGCCGGTGGCCGGTCGGCGGGTGCGGCCCAGGGCGTGGAGTCCAGCGGCAGGCGGTAGCCCATCGGCGAGTCGCCCGGCATCAGGAAAAGCCGTTCTTCGCGCAGGAACCACGGCCCGGTGGCCCAGGCCGGGCCGGCCGTGCCGACCTGCCACTCGCGCTTGAGCGGCAGCAGGTAGCCCACCGCCGCGTCCAGACCTTGTGTGAAGACACGGCGCAGACGGGCGCGCTCCAGTTCGTCGTCCAACCGCGCGTCAAAGGGGTCGACGTTGACCGGCAGGCGGCGCTCGCGCCACAGGTAGTACCAGGTGTCCTCATGGCCGGGCAGCACAAAGCGCGGGTCCAGGCCCAGCCGCTGGGTCAACGTGCCCATGAAGCGCTGTGCGTCTTCGGCGGTGTAGCGGTGCTCGTCGCGTTCGTCGGCAAAGAGCGTGGGGTCGTTCCAGCAGGGCTGGCCGTCGGCGCGCCAGCCGATCGTCAGCGCCCAGCGCGGCAGCTGTTCGCCCGGGTACCACTTGCCCTGGCCAAAGTGCAAGAAGCCGCCCTGCCCGTATTTGGTGCGCAAGCGATGCACCAGTTCGGTGGCCAAGCCCCGTTTGGTGGGGCCCAGCGCGTCGGTGTTCCACTCGGCGGCGTCGCGGTCGCCCACCGCCACAAAGGTGGGCTCGCCGCCCATCGTCAGGCGCACGTCCTGCTTCTGCAGCTGCTGGTCCACGCTGTGGCCCAGTTTGACGATGCGCGCCCATTGATCGTCGGTGTAGGGCAAGGTGACGCGCGGCGACTCGTAGATGCGCGACACCGCCATGTGGTGCTCAAACTCGACTTCGCATTCGTCCACCGCGCCACTAATGGGCGCGGCCGTGCTGGGCTCGGGCGTGCAGGCCACCGGGATGTGGCCTTCGCCGGCCAGCAGGCCTGAGGTGGGATCGAACCCGATCCAGCCGCCGCCGGGCAGGAACACCTCGCACCAGGCGTGCAGGTCGGTGAAATCGACTTCGGCGCCGCTGGGCCCGTCCAGCGCCTTGACGTCGGGTTTGAGCTGAATCAGGTAGCCCGATACAAAGCGCGCGGCCAGCCCCAGGTGGCGCAGGGTCTGCACCATCAGCCAGCCGGTGTCACGGCAAGAACCGCTGCCGTTGGTCAGCGTGACCTCGGGCGTTTGCACGCCGGGCTCCATGCGGATCAGGTACTTGATCTCGCTTTGCAGGCGCTGGTTCAGGCCCACCATGAAATCGATGGTGCGCTGGGGCTTGAGGTCGATGCTCTCGACAAAGGCCTTGAAGCGCGGTGTCAGCGGCTGCTTGGCCAGGTAGGGCGTCAGGTCGTGAAGGGCCTCCTTGTCATAGGCAAAAGGAAACTTCTCGGCCTCGGGCTCCAGGAAGAAGTCGAAGGGGTTGAGCACCGACATCTCGGCCACCAGGTCCACCGTGACCTTGAATTCGCGCGTCGGCTCCTTGAAGACCAGCCGCGCCAGGTGGTTGGCAAAGGGGTCTTGCATCCAGTTGATGAAGTGGTCGGCCGGCTCGACCCGCAGCGAATAGCTCAGTATGCGTGTGCGGCAATGCGGCGCCGGGCGCAGACGCACCACCTGCGGCGCCAGGTTGACGCGCCGGCCGTAGCGGTAGTGGGTAACGTGGTTCAGCGCAACATGGATGGACACGGGGTAGGGCTCCTGGCAGGGTCAAAGTCGGGGCGAAGCTTGCAGTGTCCAGCAAGGTCCGGGCCCGCTGGCCGCCCCCCTGTCGGCCCAAGAGGCCGCCCAGGAGGCGGCCCGATCGGGCATCACACGCTGACAACCAATGATGCCAGCATGCCAAGCGTTTTCAGTCCGGCAAAGCCCGGTGGTGGCGGCCTTGGAGATCGTGCCGATCGTGCCGGTAGTGCCAGTACCGCTGGCGCAGCTGGCGCGTGCACTGCGCCTGCGGTGGCACGCCGGCTCCTGGGCTGCCGTTCAACAGCCAGGCGCCGCAGCGGTCGGTGCGGCTGACCTGCACACCCCGTTGTTCGTAGCGCGCCAGCACATCGCTGGCCGGGTGGCCGTAGCGGCTGCGGTAAGCGGCCTGCACCACCGCCACCTGGGGCGCCACGGCGTCCAGAAAAACCGCGGTCGATGAGGTTCGGCTGCCGTGGTGCGGCACCAGCAGCACGTCGCTGCGCAGCGCCGGCCCGGCGCGCGTGACCAGAGCAGCTTCTTGCGCAGCCTCGATGTCACCAGTCAACAGCAGGCTGGATGGACCTGCCGCCGAGCCCGACACCCGCAAAACACAGCTCAGCGCATTGCTGCGCGGTGTGCCTTCAAAGTCGGCCGGCACGGGGTGAAGCACCTCAAACTGCACACCGTCCCAAACCCAGCTTTGACCAGCCAGACAACGCTGGTGAGGCACGCGGCCCGTGCTGATCAAGGGGTGGCCCTCTTCCAACGACGACGACAGCGCCAGCACCGGCATCGAACGCAGCAGGGCGGCAGCGCCGCCCACGTGGTCCAGGTCGCGGTGGCTCAGCATCAGCAGGTCCACGCGCGGCTCGCCGCGGGCGCGCAGCAAGGGCAGCAGCACGCGGGTGCCCGCATCGGCTTGCGGCGAATACTGGGGTCCCGTGTCGTAGACCAGCAGGTGCGTGGCCGTGCGCACCAGCACAGCGGTGCCTTGGCCCACGTCGGCCGCCACCAC
>JAYUPP010000100.1:0-12840 GCA_043760045.1 Betaproteobacteria bacterium | reverse complement strand
TGCTGGTGCTGTTCCCGCAGCTCGTGCTGTGGCCCCTGAAACTGTTTTATTGAGCCTGGATTGTTTCAAACCCGCTTTTTGACCCCCCCTTTGTTTTGACGACCTGAAGGAAACACCCGTGAAAAAACTGTTCACCCCATCGGCCATCGCTGCCGTGGCTTTTGCCGTGCTCGGCCCCTTCAGCATGGGCTTGGCGCAGGCGCAAGACATCAAGGAACGCGCCTTCAAACTGGCGCAGCAAAACCCCAAGGGCCACCCGCTGGTCACCGGGGCCGAGAAGTTCGCCGAGATCGTGGCGGCCAAGAGCGGCGGCAAGATCAAGATCAACCTGTTCCCCGGCGGCGTGCTGGGCGGCGACGCACCCACGGTGTCGGCGCTGCAAGGCGGCACGGTGGAGATGACCGTGCTCAACAGCGGCATCCTGGCCAGCCAGGTGAAGGACTTCGAGGTTTTTGACTTCCCCTTCATGTTTGCCAACGGCCGCGAAGCCGACGGCGTGGTTGACGGCGCCTTCGGCCAGAAGCTGCATGCCAAGCTGGCCGACAAAGGCATCGTGGGCCTGGCCTACTGGGAACTGGGGTTTCGCAACATCACCAACAGCAAACGCCCCATCAACAAGGTTGAAGACCTGGACGGCCTGAAGCTGCGCGTGATCCCGAACGCCATCAACGTTGACTGGGTCAAGGCGGTGGGCGGCAACCCCACGCCGATGGCTTTCCCCGAGGTTTACGCGGCGCTGGAATCCAAAGCCATAGACGGCCAGGAAAACCCGCTGAACGTGATTCTGGCCAACAAGTTTGCCGAAGTGCAGAAGTTCCTCGCGCTCTCCAACCACCAGTACAACCCGCAGTCGGTGATCATCAGCAAAAAGGTGTGGGACACGTTGTCGGCCGATGAAAAGAAGATTCTGCAAGACGCGGCGCAAGAAGCTGCCGTCTTCCAGCGCAAGACCTCGCGCGACGCGGCGGCCGGCAACCTGGACGCACTGAAAAAAGCCGGCATGACGGTCACCGAGTTGCCGGCCGCCGAACAGGCCAAGCTGCGCGACAAGTTCAAACCCGTGATCGACAAACACGGCGCCGCCATTGCCGCAACAGTGGCCGAACTGCAGGCTGAACTGGCCAAGGCCCGCAAGTAAAGCCACCCACCCAGCCGCCGAAGCGCGAGGCCACAAGCTGCCGGCCCGCGCGTTTGCGCCAGGAAAACGATGGACACAAACATGCACCGTGGGCCGGCCGCGCCCACCGTTGGCTGCGCCGCAGCAGCCGGCCAGAAGCTGCTACTGGGCCTGATAGGCGCCGGCATCCAGCGTTCGCTGACCCCCGCGTTGCACGAAGCAGAAGCGGCTGCGCAAGGGCTGCACCTGCACTATCAGCTGATTGATCTGGACCGCGTGCCCAGCGGCCAGCCGCCAGGCGCCGCAGCCCTGCCCGCGCTGCTGAGCGCGGCACGCACCATGGGCTTCGCGGGCTTGAACATCACCTACCCGTGCAAACAGGCTGTTATTCCCCTGCTTGACTCGCTGAGCGATGAAGCGCAGGCCATGGGCGCGGTGAACACGGTTGTGTTCAAAGATGGCAAGGCCAGCGGCCACAACACCGACGGCAGTGGCTGGCGCGCCAGCTTGCAGCAGCAACTGCCCGGCGCCAGCCTCAAACGGGTGGTGCTGCTTGGCGCCGGTGGTGCGGGTTCGGCCATTGCGCACGCGCTGCTGCGCATGAAAACCGAATCGCTGGTGCTGGTGGACAGCGACACCGCGCGCGCCGGTGAGCTGACCGAACGACTGAATGCGATGTACTCCGGCCGCCGCGCCAGTTACACCGCAGACGCTGCAGCCGCACTGGCGGGTGCCACCGGCCTGGTGCACGCCACCCCCACCGGCATGGACAAACTGCCCGGCATGCCACTGCCCGCCGCGCTGCTGCGCCCCGACCTGTGGGTGTCAGAAATTGTCTACTTTCCGCTGCACACCGCGCTGCTGCAGGCCGCCACCGCATTGGGCTGCAAAACGGCCGACGGTGCGGGCATGGCGGTGGGCCAGGCGGTGGATGCCTTCAGGCTGTTCACTGGCCGCGAAGCCGACACCGCGCGCATGCAGGCACACATGCAGCACTTGCTGCAAGGGCGGGCCTGAGCGCCCGCACCCGCACAGTCTTTCAAAACAGCTACCGCCGCAACGGTGCGGCATGTAGAACAACAAACCGCAGCACCGAGACCACAGGACCATGAAACTTACGACAGCCCCGGAGACCCGCATGCACCGCATCCACAAGACCCTGCTTCACACTGCCTGCGCAACAGCTTGCGCCCTGGCGCTGGCGGCGCCCGCCTGGGCGCAGATCAGACTGGCTGGCCTGTATGAACTGTCGGGCGCTGGCGCCACCGCAGGCACCAATTTCAAGAACGGTGTGGACATGGCGGTGAAAGAAATCAACGCCGCCGGCGGCATTCTGGGCCAGAAAATCGAGCACAGCATTTCTGACACGCAGACCAACCCCGGCGTGGCCAAAGGCCTGACGGTGAAGGCGGTAGACGACGGCGCGTTTGCGATTTTTGGCCCGGTGTTTTCAGGCTCCATCATGGTCAGCATGGCCGAAAGCCGCAAAGCCGAAGTTCCCAACTTCATCGGCGGTGAAGCCGCCGCCATCACCAAGCAGGGCAACCCTTACGTCTTTCGCACCAGCTTCACCCAAGACACCGCCATGCCCAAGGTGGCGCGCTACATCGCCAATGGCTTGAAGGCGAAGACGGTGGCGGTGGTCTACGTCAACAACGACTTCGGCAAAGGCGGGCGCGACAGCATCACCAAGGCCTTGACCGATGTGGGTGTGAAGATCGTTGCCGACATTTCCACCGACAGTGGCCAGGTCGACTTTTCAGCCCCGGTGCTGAAGGCCAAACAGAGCAACGCCGACGCGCTGTTTGTCTACACCAACGAAGAAGAATCGGCCCGCGCGCTGCGTGAATTGCGCAAGCAGGGCTACAACAAACCCATCGTCGGCGAGACCACACTCACTGGGCAGAAAGTGATTGAACTGGCGGGCGAAGCCGCCGCCGGCGCCACCGCCCACGTGGGCCTGACGATTGACGCGCCCAACCCGCTGATGCTGAAGTTCAAGGCCAAGTTTTATCAGTCGTACAACTACTTTTCAGACCACAACGGCATCAAGGGCTACACCGGCGTTTACCTGCTGAAAGCGGCGCTTGAGAAAGCCGGCAAGGTGGACCGCAAAGCAGTTGTCGCAGCCCTGCACGGCCTGAACGTAAAAGCCGCGCAACACCCGGGTGTGCTGATGGACGTGAGCATCGACAACCACGGCGACCTTGACCGTGAAAGCTTTCTGGTGGAAGTGCGCGGCGGCAAACAGGAAGTGAAAGAAGTGTTGCCGGCGCTGGCGAAGAAGTGATTGCTAGCCCTCTCCCTGGCAGGGAGAGGGAGCAAACCAGGGCAACGCATGACCGACTTCCTGCAACTGGTGTTTTCCGGTTTTGCCACCGGCAGCATCTACGCGCTGGCCGCGCTCGGGTTCACGCTGTTGTGGCAGGCCTCGGGCACCATCAATTTCGCGCAAGGCGAATTTGTCATGCTGCCGGCCTTCACGATGCTGGCTTTCAGTGCTTTCGGCGCGCCTTTGTGGCTGGCTTTTTTCTGCACTTGTGCAGTGGCGGTGCTGGTGCTGGGCTGGGCCTTCAAACGCGGCATTGCCGACCCGCTGCTGCGCCATGGGCTGATGCCGGTGGTGGTGGCAACCATAGGCCTGGCCATTGCGGCGCGCAACGGCGTGCGCGCCGGTTACAGCGCCGAAGCGCATGCCTTCCCCAACCTGTTTGCCGACAAACTTTTCAACATCGCCGGCGTGACCATCACGTTGGCGGACCTCGGCACCTTGCTGCTGGCGCTGGCGCTGGTGCTGGCCACGCAGGCCTTCCTGGCCAAGACAGTGACCGGCCGCGCGATGCAGGCGGTGGCGCAGAACACCGAAAGCGCAACCGTGCTGGGCATCAATGTGCCGCGCATGATTTTCTACACCTTCGCCATCAACGCACTGCTGGCCACAGCCGCCGCGCTGCTGGTGACGCCCACCTACCTGGCCAAGTTCGACATGGGCGAAAGCCTGGGCACGAAGGCGTTTTTCGCGGCCATCATCGGCGGCTTCAACAACAGCCGCGGGGCGCTGCTGGGCGGTGTCATCGTGGGCGTGTGTGAAAACCTGGCGGCCGCCTACATATCGCCGGCCTACAAAGACGCGGTGGCGCTGGTCATCTTCATGGCCGTCATCCTGTTCAAGCCGCAAGGGCTGCTGGGCAGACCAGTTGAAAGAAAGGTCTGAGCCATGGCACGCAAACATCTGCTGTTAGGCGGGGGCATGCTACTGATGCTGCTGCTGCTGCTGCTGGCGGTGCCGCCGCTGCTGAGGAACTACGGCGTGTATCTGTTCAGCACCTGGGTGATCTACGTCATCGCGACGATGGGGTTGAACCTGACCATCGGTTACGCAGGCCAGAAAAGCCTGGGCCATGCGGCGTTTTTTGGCATCGGTGCCTACACGGTGGCCATCCTGATGAAAGCCGGCTTCAGTTTCTGGCTGGGCTTGCCGCTGGCCATGCTGGGCTGTTTTGGCATCGGGCTGGCGCTGGGTTTTCCGGCGCTGCGCGTGCAGACCATCTACCTCGCGTTTGCCACCCTGGGCTTCAACACCGCCGTCTGGCTGGTGATGCGCAATGAAGAATGGCTGACCGGCGGCACCTTCGGCATCAACAACATTGCACGGCCCATGCTCTTCGGCATCAGCCTTGAAGGCGCGCTGGCGTATTACTACTTCGTGCTCGCGGTGGCGCTGGTGATGGGCGCACTGCTCTGGAAGCTGCTGCGCTCGCCCTGGGGCAAAGCTTTCCAGGCGCTGCGCGACAACCCCATTCGCGCCGAGAGCCTGGGCGTCAACATCCAGGCCTACACGCTGCTGAGTTTTGCGATTGGCGCGGTGTATGCCGGCGTGGCGGGCGCGCTGTTTGCTTCGCTGGTGCAGTTCATCGAACCCGCGCCGTTCACGGTGGGTGCATCGATCATGATGTACCTGATGGTGGTGGTGGGCGGCGCGGGTTATTTCTTCGGCCCGCTGCTGGGCGCTGCAGTGGGCATGATCCTGCCCGAATGGCTGCGCTTTGCGCAGGCCTGGTACCTGTTTGTTTTCGGCTCGATGGTGGTGATGTTGATGTTGTGGCTGCCCGACGGGCTGCTGAGCATTCCCTACCGCATGAAGGCGCGGCGGCTGTCGCGTCAGGCTTCGGCCGCGCGCGCGGCGGCCGCGGCGGCGGGTGCAGCGGGCAAGGCGCAGACATGAACACCGGGATCAATACTGGCGGGAACGCCGGCATGAACACCGGCACGAACAGCAGCCAAACCGAGCCGCTGCTGAAGGTCAGCAACCTGGCCAAAGCTTACGGCGCCGTCAAGGCCGTGGCCGGGGTCAGTTTTGAGGTTATGCCGGGTGAGATTTTCGGCGTCATCGGCCCCAACGGTTCTGGCAAAACCACGATGTTCAACAGCGTGCTCGGACAGATCACACCCGACACCGGCCGCATTGAACTGATGGGCACCGACATCACGGGCCTGAACCCGATGCAGTTGAACCAGCGCGGCGTGGG
Source organism: Betaproteobacteria bacterium (assembly GCA_043760045.1). GTDB lineage: Bacteria > Pseudomonadota > Gammaproteobacteria > Burkholderiales > Burkholderiaceae_C > Rubrivivax. The sequence continues at coordinate 7,194 of JAYUPP010000100.1, read as the reverse complement.
CCGCACCTTTCAGACGTTGCAGGTGTTTGGCAAGATGAGCGTGCGCGACAACCTGCTGGTGGCGGCGCAAGAACACCAGGGTTCGATGTTCAGCCGCATGTGGGCCCCCAGTGACTCGGGCCTGGGCGCGCGGGCCGATGCGCTCATTCAGCAGTTCCGCATCGGCCATGTCGCCGACAAATTGGCCGGAGAGCTGAGCTACGGCCAGCAAAAACTGGTAGACATCGCGATGGCTTTCATGAGCGAGCCCAGCCTGGTGCTGCTGGACGAGCCCTGCGCCGGTGTCAACCCCAGCCTGGTGGGCAGCATCAGCACGCTGCTGAAAGAACTGAACGCAGACACCCCCGGCACCCCACAGCGCAGTTTTGTCGTTATTGAACACAACATGGACTTCGTGATGGACCTCTGCCACCGCATACTGGTGATGGTGGAAGGCACGGTGATGGCGGTGGGCACACCAGCTGAAATTCGCGCCAACAAACAGGTGCTGGACGCCTACCTGGGGAGTTGAGCGCCATGAAAACTACCACCGCCACCACCACCACCACCACCAACACCAAGGCAGACACCGCCACAGACACCTGCATCGAATTTGACGACGTGGTCGCTGGGTATGGCGACTTCATGATCCTGAACAACCTGTCATTCAAGGCCGCACGCGGCAAGATCACCTTGCTGCTGGGCCCCAACGGCGCCGGCAAAAGCACGGTGCTGAAAACACTGTTCGGGCTGCTGAAGGTGCGCCAGGGACGCATCAAGCTTTTTGGCCAGATCATCACCGGCAGCAGCGCCAAAACCCTGCTCGTCGCGCATGGCATCGCCTTTGTGCCGCAAGGCCGCAACCTGTTCGGGCAACTGAGCGTGATTGAAAACCTGGAACTCGGCGGCATCACGCTGGGCAGCAAAACCACACACGAGCGCATGCCCGAAGTGCTGGACCTGTTTCCGCGCATCAAAGAGCGTTTGCACAGCGCCGCGTCGTCACTGTCGGGTGGTGAACAAAAACAGCTGGAAGTGGGCCGCGCGCTGCTGCTGCGGCCCAAAGTGCTGCTGATCGACGAGCCGTCCATAGGCCTGAGCCCACTGGTGGTGCAAGACGTGTTCAAGCTGCTGCGCCGCTTGGCCGATGCCGGCACCACGGTGTTGATGGTGGAGCAGAACGTCAAAAGTGCACTGAAGCTGGCCGATGAAGCGATGGCTTTGGAATCGGGCCGCCTGGTGCTGCACCGCCCGGCTGCTGAACTGCTGAACGACCCACACATCGAGCGCCTGTTTCTGGGTGGCGCGCACGCTGCACCACCCGCGCAAGCCTTGCCTTGACGCCGTTTGGCGATGCACCAGAATCTTGGCGCAGGCCCGAACCGAACCCCTTTTGATCGGCACCATCACCATGCCCCAAAGCACACCCGACCGTGAAGCCATCGGCGAAGCGCCGAACCCCATCGGCATGCGCGGCATTGAGTATGTGGAATACACCACCGCCGAGCCGCAGGCGCTGGGCCAGGTGCTGGAACAACTGGGCTTCAAACCGGTGGCGCGCCACCGCTCACGCGAGGTGCTGCTCTACCGCCAGGGTGAAATGAACATCGTCGTGAATGCCCACGGCGGGGTGGTGAAAAACACCTCGGCGGCAACCACTGCAAGCAACGAAAACGCACCGCGCCTGTCGGCGCTGGCGCTGCGGGTGCGCGACGCTCGCGCGGCCTATGCGCGTGCGCTGGAGCTCGGCGCCTGGGACGTGCCCAACCACGCGCAGGTGATGGAGCTGAACATTCCTGGCATCCACGGCCCGGGCGGCGCGCACATCTACTTGGTCGACCGCTGCGAAGACTTCTCCATCTTCGACGTGGACTTCAAACCCATACCCGCCGTGGACCTGCATCCGCCGGCCGTGGCCGGGCTGCATTTTTTTGGCGTCGTGCAATACATCGGCCGCGACCGCACCGAAGACTGGGTTGACTTCTACGGCCGCCTGCTGGGCTTCACACGCCTGGCTGAAGACGTGCGCTTCGGCATCCTGCCCAAAGGCACACTGCTGAAAAGCCCCTGCGAAGGCCCGGCGCGATTCTTTCTGCAGTTGATCGAACCCGACCCGGTGACCCTGACCTACGACGAACAAGAGCTGTTCCACCGCATGGGCTTTGGCACTGCCGACGTGCCGGCTGCGGTGGCCACGCTGCGCAAGCGCGGCCTCGACTTTGTGGAAGGCGCGGGTGTGCAGATTACCGACCGCGGCGCCATCACCCGCAACGTGCTGCGCACGGTGGTGTTTGAGCTCGTGCATGACGTGCGTTAGCCTGCCGCCACGAGCGGCCCTGCGCACCACCGAAAGCAGGCCATGAAGATCGACGAATTTGGCATGGACACCATCAGCCTGGCGGGGCCGCTGGAAGCCAAACTGCGCGCCATACGCGACGCCGGCTTTTCGCAAGTGATGCTGAGCGCACGCGATGTGGTGGGCCACCCTGAAGGCCTGGATGCGGCCGTGAAGGCGGTGCGCAGCAGCGGCCTGCGCGGCACCGGCTTTCAGGTGCTGCGCGACTTTGAAGGCCTCTCGGGCACTTTGCACAGCTACAAGGTGGACATCGCCAAAAGCATGATCGAGATGTGCGCTGCACTCGGCTGCAAGGTGCTGCTGGCCTGCAGCAGCACCAGCCGCCATGCCGCCACCGACACCGCCACACTGGCGCGCGACTTGCGAAAACTCGCCACGCTGGCACTGCCGCACGGCATCAAGGTGGCTTATGAAGCACTGTCGTGGGGGCGCACCGTAAATCGTTTTACGCAGGCCTGGCAAATCGTGGATGAAGCCAAGTGCCCCAACCTGGGCCTGGGCCTGGACTCTTTCCACATCTTCGCCGCCAAAGACAGCCTGGACGACCTGGACTTGCTGGACCCGCAGCGTGTGTTCCTGGTTCAACTGTCTGACTTCATGTGGCAGGAAACACCCACCTTCGAAGAACGCATGAACACCGCGCGCACCTTTCGCGTGTTTCCGGGTGAAGGCGTGCACAGCGAAGCACTGGCGCGCTTGGTGGTGGCGCTGGACCGCCTGGGTTACCGCGGCGACTACAGCTTCGAGGTTTTCAACGACGACTACCAGCAACTGCCGCTGCCCGTGGTGGCCGAACGCGCCCGGCGCGCTGCGGTGTGGCTGGCAGAAGACGTGCTGCAGCGTTCGGTGCCGCTGCCGGGGTCGCTGCTGCGGCTGGGCACAGTCGGCTGAGGGCCAGGCTGCGCTGCGCAGCGGCCTGTGTTTTGCTCCCTCTCCCTGTCAGGGAGAGGGTTGGGGTGAGGGTGAATCCTGGCGCACTGCATTGCGGTTGCTGCAGCACAGAACCCTCACCCCAGCCCTCTCCCTTGAAGGGAGAGGGAGCAATTCGGACGCGCCTACTTGCGCCCCGCCTTCTTCTCAGGCGCCGCCGTCTGCAGCGCCTCGCTCATGCCCAGCAACACGCCGCTGACCATCGCGGTGTAACTCTCGGCCATCACCTGCGCGGCGCGCAAACCGGCGGCGCGGGTGCTGCGCATCGTGGTGTGCATTTGTTCGGCCATGCTCTCGGCCGTGGCGGCCGCTTGTGCACCCGACTGCGTGCCGCCGGCCTGCATCTTCTCAAGCACGGGGCCCCAGGCGCCGGCCATCGGCGCGCCGGCTGAAGCGGCGGTTTTCTTCAGCGTTGCAAAGAGGCTGTCTTCCATCTTTTCCAGGTCGGCCAGGGCCTTCTGCAGATGGCCTTCACGCAGGTTGGCACCTTGCGCGGCCAGGGTGGTCAAGGCCTTCTGGTTGGCCTGCACGGCCTTCAGCAGCGCGTCGTCCATGCCGGCCACGGCTTTGTCGAGCAGCGCCTCGGGGTCCACACCCTGCACGACGTTTTTGGCCACCCCCTGGCTCGCGGCTTCAGACACCGTTTTCAGCGCCGCGCGGATGTTTTTCAGCGTCAGCTCACGGCCCTGCAGCGCCGCCAGCGTGGCGTCGCCAGCGGCTTTGCGCAGCTGCGCGCCTTGTTTGGCGGTGGCTTGTTCAAACATCGAGATCAGGGCTTCGGGGTCGATCAGGGGCTTGACCATGGCAGGGTCCTACGTTGAAGTTGAAGGGCACAAAGCATGCTGCAAAAAAGGCCGCAATGGGTATTGCTTTCAGCGCCGGCGCAACAAGGAACGCGCCTCGTCGACGTCAACCTGCAGCTTGACAAACAGTTCCTGGCTGCCCGAGCCCGCGCGCAGCGCATCGCGTGCGCGGCTGTAGCCGACACAGAGCACCGTGCCGAAAGACTCGCGCCAACCGCAGGTCAGCGACACGGTGTGGTCTTTGCTGTGCTCGGCCTGCACCACGGTGCCGTTGGGCGCCACTTCAGCCCGCCGTGTCAGCGTGGTCTGCTCGACGATGGCGCGCAGGTTGAGGCCGGCGTTGAAGTGCCACACCGCCAGGCCCTGCACCGCCGTTTCACTGTAGCTGCGGGCCCCGGCCCGGCGCAGCCAGGCGGTGTTGGTGGTGGTTTCCAATTCCAGGCGCGGCAAGGGGCGCAGCCTGGTGATGAGCTTGAAGCTGCCACCCGGGCGCACGTCGGCGGCCACCGTGTCGGCACGCTGGCCCCACACCAGCCTGGTGTCGAGCATGGGAAACCAGCGTGCCGGCGTGACGATCAAACCCGTGGCGAGAAAACGTTCGCGCAGCAGCGGCGCTTCGGCAGCCGTGCGCAGCACCGAATGGCCAAACCACTTTGCCCACCATTCCAGGTTGTGCGCGCCAGTGGTCCAGATGCCGGGGCGGAAGGTTGCAGACACCAGTCGCCCGGTGCTGCGGTCTTGCACGCGGTCCCACTCGGCATTCAGCCAGAACTGGTTGAAGGGCCCGACGTCGTTCCAGCTGCGCGCCAGCCAGCCGTGGAATTTGCGCACGCCCACCTGGTTGACAAAGCCGCTGTCGTGGCGAAAGTGGGGGCCGATGTCGTTGATGACCAGGTCAGCTTCGGTGTGATCGGTCTGGTGGAACACCTGCAGGTGCAACAGATCGCCGCCCAACGCGGGGCCACTCTGCAGGCCATCGGCCGCTGGCAGCGCTGAAGTCTCGGCGTGCAGCCACTGCGCGCGCAGCCGCCAGTGCGGGTTCAGCTGCCAGGCCAGGTCAGGCCCCAGCACCGTGTTGTGGCCCCGCTCGCCGGTGTACTGGCGCACCGCCACCACGGCACCCAGCTGCACGCCCTGCGGCAAGCGCTGTGGCAAGGTCGGCCGATGCAAAGAAAAACGGCCGCTTCTCGGGGTAGAACAAAGCGAAGCGTGAATTGCCGGCCAGTTGCGGCACGTCCAGTGCTACTTGCGAAAAATCGGGTTCAGTGTCAGGTCCAGCACCGCTTGGGGCAGCGGCCGCCACTTGGCGTCAAGGCTGGCGCTGACTTCATTCCGGGCCGGGCCTGAAGCCGGCGCATCACGCCGGGGGCGGGGCGCCGCAGTTGGGGTGTTTTTCGACAAAACGCTCGTACACCGGCGCGCGCCCGCGCGGGCGCAGAACAAGTGCCGAAGATCAGGGCTGCCACAGTGCATGCGGCTCGTATGGATCGCTTCATGCCATGATTGTGTCGTCCCAAAAAGCAGCCCCAACCCCCCAGAGCTGACAGCCTTGCGCTGTGCGCTGACTTGCGGCACCTGCAGCCCCGAGTTCAAGCTCCAACGATCCAAAGAACCCCAGAAAGCCCCCTTGCAATGACCCGTGTCTACAACTTCAGCGCCGGCCCCGCCGCGCTGCCCGAACCCGTGTTGAAACAAGCTGCCGCCGAGATGCTGGACTGGCAAGGCAGCGGCATGAGCGTGATGGAAATGAGCCACCGCGGCAAAGAATTCATCAGCATCGCCGTTGAGGCCGAAACACTGTTGCGTGAATTGCTGGCCGTGCCCGCAGGCTACAAAGTGCTGTTCATGCAGGGCGGTGCGATTGCTGAAAACGCCATCGTGCCGATGAACCTGCTGCGCGGCAAAAGCAGTGCCGACTACATCGACACCGGCGAGTGGAGCAAGAAGTCCATCAAGGAAGCCAGGCGCTATGGCCAGGTGAACGTGGCCGCCAGTGCAGCCCACAGCGGCTACACGACGATTCCGGCCGAAGCCACCTGGAAGCGCGACGCTGACGCTGCTTACGTGCACATCTGCAGCAACGAAACCATCGGCGGCGTGGAATATCACTTCACACCCGACACCGGTGCGGTGCCGCTGGTGGCCGACATGAGCAGCAGCATTCTGTCGCGCCCGGTGGATGTGTCGAAATACGGTTTGATCTACGCTGGCGCGCAGAAAAACATCGGCCCTGCCGGCCTGACCATCGTCATCGTGCGCGAAGACCTGATCGGCCAGGCCTTGCCGGCCACGCCCACGGCCTTTGACTACAAGGTGGTGGCCGACAACGAAAGCATGTACAACACGCCGCCCACCTATGCCATCTACATCGCCGGCCTGGTGTTCAAGTGGATAAAGGCGCAGGGTGGCCTGGCCGCGATGGAAGTGCACAACCGCAAAAAAGCAGCGCTGTTGTACGACTTTCTCGACCGCACGGCCTTCTACAGCGCGCCTGTGGCGCGCGACTGCCGCAGCCTGATGAACGTGCCTTTCAAGCTGCAAGACGAAGCGCTGGACGCCGCCTTTCTGAAAGGTGCCGAAGCACGCAGCATGGTGCAGTTGAAGGGCCACCGCTCGGTGGGTGGCATGCGGGCTTCGATCTACAACGCGATGCCACTGGCGGGTGTGCAGGCGCTGGTGGCCTACCTGCAGGAGTTCGAGAAACAACATGGTTAACGCGTCTTCCGCTGCTGCTGCTGCCACTGCTGCCACTGCTGCCACTGCTGCCGCTGCTGCCACGGCACCCGGCCGCTGGCCCATCCTGGTGCTGAACGCCATTTCAGCCGGTGGCCTGTCGCGTCTGCCCGCCGAGCGCTATCGCGTGGGCAAAGACGTGGTCGACCCGGTGGCCGTGCTGGTGCGCAGCGCCGACATGCACGGCATGACCATAGCGCCCAGCGTGCGCGCCATTGGCCGCGCGGGCGCCGGCACCAACAACATTCCGGTGCCGTTGATGAGCGCACGCGGTGTGCCGGTGTTCAACGCACCGGGTGCCAATGCCAATGCAGTGAAAGAACTGGTGCTGACCGGCATGCTGATGGCAGCGCGCAACATCGCGCCGGCGCTGCGTTTTGTCAGCGCGCTGGA
>JAYUPP010000099.1:0-12863 GCA_043760045.1 Betaproteobacteria bacterium | reverse complement strand
ACGCGGCGCACACGCCACATGAGGCCCCCGTCTTCCATCGTGATGACCGCCTTCTGGCACACCAGGCGCAACTCGAAAATCGCCGCGTCGCCGGCATGTGCGGTGCTCAGGTGCACCGGCACACCCGTTTCGGTTTGCAGCAGCGCAGGCACCGTGGGGTCGTCAGTCCAGAAGTCTGCCACCGCCACGCCGGCCTGCAGCAGCGTCAGCGGCCCCAGCAACTGATGCAGCAGGTCCACCAGATGGCTGCCGTTGTTCAGCACACCCTTGTTGTAAGTGCCGACTGCCGAGCGCACCGCACCCCAGACCCCCGTGCGCAGCTCAGTTGCCAGACGCCGCACATCGGGCGCCCAGCGGCGGGTGTGGTTCACCGCCAGCGGCACGCCGGCACGTGCGCAGCGCGCCACCAGCGCGGCGGTTTGCACAACGGTGGGCGTGACCGGCTTTTCACAGAAGATTAAACGCGGCCGCAGCGCGAGTGCGGTTTCAAGTTGCTGTGCATGGGCGTGGGTGGGTGAACACAGGCTGATAACGCCAAACCGCCCACCGAGCCGGGCTGCAGCCACGTCTGACAAGTCGGCAAACCCTTGCGCGACGCCAAAGCGTTGCATGAAAGCAGCGCGGCGGTCGGCGTCGGGTTCCACGCAGGCGCTGACCTCGAAGCCGGGGTGCTGACCGAAAGCACCGGCATGCGTCAGCGGCGGCAGTGTGGCGGCGCGTTCAGCATCAAAACCGCCAGCGATGTTGCCGCAGCCCACGATCAGCACCTGCAGCGGCGCGGGGCCGGCGGTGTTCATGCTACGGTGCACTCGCGCGCTGGCGCTGGCGATGCAGTGGGCGCTGCAGAGGGCGCTGCAACAGCCGCAGTGCCAACGTGCTGCGCAGCACATGCAACGCCGTAGCGCTGGTGAAAACTGTGCGCCGGCAAGTGCCCGCGCCGCACCGCTTCGGCCACAAACTTCAGCAGCAGCGGATCGTTGTAGCGGCGGGCCACGATCTGCAAGCCAAATGGCAATTTACGCGGCCCTTTGAACACCGGTGCGCTGATGCTGGGCAGTTGCGCCAGCGTCCACATCAGCGCCGAGTCGGGCCTTTCTTCCACATCGCGCAGCGGCGCCTCGCCGGCCGTGGACAGCGTGACGAGCACATCAAAGTTTTGCGTGAAGCGGTCCATTAAACGCGCCAGTTCGATCTGCCGCGCCAGCGCCATGGTGTAGCCCGGCACGCTGACCTTGTTGCCGGCCGCGATCAATGCATTCATCACCGGCGACACCAGCTCGGCCCTCTGAAATTCCTGCTTGAAGTAATAAGCCAGCGCGCGGTTGTAGATGGTGGCGTGCAGCGGGTGGCATTCGGCCATGTCCTCGGGCAACACGGCATCCACGACATCAAAGCGCAGGTCGGCCTGCATGGCCTTTAACCAATCGACCAGCGCCCCCTGCGCATAAGTGGGCGCGTGCTGCCACACATGCGGGCGCACAAAACCCACGCGCCAGGGCCGCCCCTCGGGTGCCGCCTGGCGCGCGGTGTTGTTGAAGGCGCGGTCGCTCAGCGGGTAGTCGCGCCCGTGCACGCGCAGCGCGTCCAGCACACGTTGCAGGTCGCTGGCGTGGCCGGTGAAAAAGCCCACCGTGTCCAGGCTGTCGGTGGTTTTCAGCATGCCGGTGCGGGGAATCAGGCCAAATGAAGGCTTCATGCCCCAGACGCCACAAAAGCTGGCCGGCCGCACGATGCTGCCTGCCGTCTGCGTGCCCAGTGCCGCCGGCACCACGCCCAGCGCCACCGCCACCGCCGAGCCGCTGCTGCTGGTGCCGGGTGTGCGCTCGGGCGCCCAGGGGTTGAGCGTTTTGCCCAGTGTGTGTACAGCGAACTCGGCCGTTACGGTTTTGCCCGCCACCAGGCCACCGGCACGCTTCAGGTTGAACACCGCGCGGGCGTCGTTGCCGGGCGTAAAACCGTTCCACAGCGGGCTGCCCATCTGGGTGGGGAAGTCTTCGGTGTTGAAGATGTCTTTCACCCCCACCGGCATCGCTTCCAGCGCGCGCAGCGGCTCACCCGCAGCCAGCCGCGCGGTGGCGGTGCGCGCGGCGGCCAGCAGTTTTTCGCCATCGAAGCTGACCCAGGCCTTGGCACCTGCTTCGGTGTGGTGCTGCTGCGTGATGCACTGCTGCGCCACGTCCAGCGGCGTGGTGCGGTTGCAGGCCATTGCGCTGTGCAAAGCGCCGATGCTGTGCTGTTTGAAATCAACGGTGAAATGCATGGCCTGCCTTTTTATTAAACCGTCGGCGCACAGAACTTGCGCTGCAACTGCTGCGGGTAAGGCATCAGCTCTTCTTCGTTTTTAGCCGCTTTGGGGTAAATCGGAATCACGGTGTGTTTCAGCTCGGGCCGGCGGTGTTTTTCCAGCGTCGCGAAAAATTCGGCTTCGCTCATGCCGGTGATCTGCAGGTAGTGGTCCAGGCCCTCGGGGCGCACACCGTCGTGGGCGCGGATCAGCTCCCAGGCCTCGTCGCGGCTGAGCAGGCCGGCGCGCACATCCACGCTGGCGTGGAAGGTCGATCTTCCGTAACCGCGTTTGACATAACACGCCAGATCGTGCACGCCGGGCATCACACATTCGGCGCTTTTGTAGCGCTTGAAGCTGCCTTCCACTTGCGTTTCGCGCCAGCCGTAGTTGTCGCGCACAAATTCGGTCTGGCGTTCGTCGTCCCAGAAGAGGTAGTCACCCAGGTGGATGCCGTGCACGCCCACGCGTTCACACTCTTCAGCGCTCGGCACCTGAAACGGTTCCAGGTCACGCAGGCTGACCGGGTATTCGGGGTCGTCACGCACCATCTGGTCGGGCCGCAGCTTGGCGCTGACTTTGGTGAAGTATTCGCGGTCGAATTTGCGCACCGGGTTCAGGTAACTGGCGCGGCCCGAGCTTTCGGCGATCGACTCGCCCCAGATCAACAGCGGGATGTTGAAGCGCACCGCGGCCTGCAGTGGAAAAGCGCCGACACCGGCGTGGCAGTGCCAGCAGCTGTCGCCAATGCCGGCCAGCGAATGGCGCGCCAGCTTGTTCACGAGTTTGCGGTTGGGCGTGAACATCACATGGTCCACGTTGAAGCGCTCCAACGAGTTCTGCAGGTTGTACCAACCCGTTTCGCTGAACCAGTTGTGGCTGAAGGTCACCGCCAGCGGCTTCATGCCGTAGACCTGCGTCAGCACATGCAGCTGAAAGGTGCTGTCCTTGCCACCGCTGATGGGAATGATGCAGTCGTAGTTGTTGCCGGCTTTGGCCTTCGCGTTGTCCAGCAAGCCGCGCAGCACCTGTTCACGTTCAGTCCAGTCGATGTGTATCTTTTGTTCGGCGCTTTGGCAGGCCTGGCAGACACCCAGTTCGTCAAAAATCACACCTTCCTGGGTTTGCGGAATGCAGCAGCGCGTGCAGTACTGCAGATGCTGGAAAGGCTGGCCTGCGGGGTCGGCATCGGGGCCGGGTGCGGCTACAAGCTGCGTAAATGGCGCAAAGGCCGCAGGAGCGCCAGGCCGCGCAAGCTGGGCGGGCCGAGAGGGGGCATTCATCACTGGGGCTCCATGGGTTTGGGCCCCAGCGTACAGACGGCCCGGCTCGGGAAAGAACTAAAAAGCTGCCCGAAAAGCGCCTATCACTGGCTTAAGCTAACTCAGGCGCGCAGTGCCGAGACGGAAGCTCGTCTCGTGGCGGTTTGGTGTTGTGACCGCGCCAGTGCCAGTCGTCGGAAAATTACCCTCCAGAACCGCCAACGCGTAACCGCCCACCACCAGATATTCAACGCCCTGGGCGTTTAAACACTCGGCAAACTCTTTGAAGTCGCTGTTCAACATCGGGTGACCCCTGCAAGGCTTCCCACTCCAGCCGAAGCTGCTCTACCGCCGCGATGCGCTCTGCCATCAGGCGCTGCAGCCACAGCCGGGAATCGGTGTCGGCGGCTTGCTTGAGCGGCACAATTTCAACTGTTTTTTCCACCATTGCATTGTTGCAGAAGCCACGGCATGTGTGCATGCACGGCTGGGTGCAAGCCCTCTGTGTAGACGGGCCGGTGCTACAGCATCCGCGCCATCAACTCGGCCCGCTGCCAATCGGCCGGCGTGTCGATGTCCACCACCCGGTGCGCTTCCATCTCGTAACCATGGCCGTTGCTGTGCATGCGCAGGCCCGATGTCCAGGCAGCCGTTCGGCCCCAATAGAACTGGCCGGCGTCGTAATAACAACGCGGCAAGTCCTGCGTGCGTGTCAGTTCATGTTCGGGGTACACAAACCGCATCGGCCCCGGCTGGTCACCAGCAGGCATCGTCATGCCGCGCCAGGGCGAGCTGTGGAAAGCCACCACCGGGTAGACGTAATCCGCAGCACGCTGCAGGAACAGTTCATACGCGCCGCGCAGGTCCTGCGCACGCAGCAGCGGCACACAGGGGTAGATGCAGCACACCGCCGCCGGTGCCTGGCCCTGGGCCACAAACCACCGCGCGGCGTGCGCGATCACGGGCACCGTCACCGTCAGGTCATCGGCCAGATCTTGGGGGCGTCGAAACGGCACACTGGCGCCGTGCCTGACGGCCACGTCGGCAATTTCGTCGTCATCGGTGCTGACCACCACATGCTCGAACAGGCCCGACTCACGCGCGGCAGCAATCGCGTAGGCGATCATCGGTTTGCCGCCGAAGGGCAAGATGTTCTTGCGCGGGATGCGCTTGCTGCCGCCACGGGCGGGAATGACTGCGATGTTCATGGTGGTGTCGCTGGCGATGTTGCTGGACGGTGCTTGGGCTGCGCGTCGCTGGCCAGCAGGCTGAAGTACAAAGAATCGTGCCAGGCACCTTCGGCCCAATGGGTCTGGCGATGACGGCCGTCAAGCTGGAAACCCAGACTTTTGAAGAGAGCGGTCTTCGGCGCATCAAATGCGTAGATCTCGCTCCACAGCCGGTTCAAGCCCAGTTCATCAAATGCATAACGTATGAGTGTGATGGCTGCGTCAGGCGCCAGCTGATCGTCGATGTACAGCTCATCGGCGCCAATGTAGAGCGAGAAGTCGGCCGTGCGGTTGACCCAGTCGATGTAGCACAGGCCACAGGCGCCCAAAAGGCGCCTTTCTTTGGTTTCGCCCAAGAGGCGCCTTTCTTTGGTCTCGCCAAGAAGGCGCGCCGTCGCAACATCAACCACAGCAAACATTCGAGTGCCGGCGTCGCCATTGACCTTGCTGTCAAACCAGGCCTGTTGCTGCGTGCCGTTCAGTTCGCGGACTTCGCGAAAGTAGCGCCGCAGTTCGGGGCGGTTGCGCCAGGCCAGCAGCTGTGCAAGGTCGCTGGCCTCGATGGCGCGCAGCGCCGTGACGCGGCCTTCAATCATGCTGGCAGAGGGCCGCAGATCGGGCTGCTCAGCGGCGCCCGCACAGCCAGTGCGCCGGGCAGCAACGCGTCGCCTGCCACCAGTCGCACTCGCAGGCGGCGGCCCAGCAACTGCGGCAACTCGTGTGGCCGCGCAGCACCTTCTGGCGCCGGGCGCAAGGCTTCCAGGTCGCTGGCCACCAGCACGTGCCCGGCCGGCAGGTCGCGCGTGGCGCGCAGGCAGCGTTGCTGCAACACAGCGGTTTGCACTTCGTTGGCCTCCACCCGTTTCACGCCGTCGCCCAGCGCGGCTTGCAGCTCGCGGCTGCGCTGCACCATCTCGCGCCAGCTGCGCGGGTTCATCGCAAAACTGTGGTCGGGGCCTTCGCGGCTGTCGTCGTCGGTGAAGTGTTTCTCAATCGCCCGCGCGCCCAACGCTATGGCGCCCAGCACGGTGGCATGCCCCGGTGAATGGTCGCTCAAGCCCAGCAGCACACCCGGGTAACGCAGGGCGTAGGTCTTCAGCACGTTCAGGTTGATGTGCACGAAGTTCTCAAGCGAACCGGTGTAATTCGTGTTGCACTGCATCAGCACCAGTTGGCGGTTAACGGCCAACACCGCTTTCACGGCGCGGTCGACATCGGCCTGTGAACTGGCGCCGGTGGCCAGCAAGATGGGCTTGCCGGTGCGCGCCACTTTTTCGATGAAGCTGATGAAGGTGATGTCGCCGGAACCTATCTTCCACGCCGGCACCAGCGGGTTGATGCTGTCCACCGCTTCGTCGTCGTAAGGTGTGGTCATGAAGTCGATCTGCGCGGCACGTGCGGTGGCCACCAGTTCCACATTCCATTCGCGGTTCAGCTCAAACTGGCGGTAGACATCAAACACCGGTTTCGTCCACGCCGCCTGGTGGCTTTGCTGCCCACCCAAAGCGCGAAAACCACGGTCGCTGACAATTTTTTCGGCCTTGAAATGCTGGAACTTGGCGCAATCGGCACCGGCCGCTTTGGCCTGCCAGATCAGTTCCTTGGCGCGTGCCAGGCTGCCGTCATGATTGGCCGCTATGTCGGCAATGAAGTAGCTGGGCTCATGCAGCGCCAGGCTGTGCCGGTTGATGCGTATGGGTTCAGGCTGCGACATGGGCGCTCTCTTTGACGGTTTTCGTGACGGTGTTCATAACGCTGTTTTGCAGTTCGGCGGCCACGGCCAGCGCAACCTGGTGGCTGTCGGGCAAGCGGCGGCCCAGCAGCGCCTCGGCCCGCCGCACATCCAGGCCCAGCGCGTTGGCGCGCGGCAAACCGGTGCGGGGCCGGGTACAACGTTGCAGCGCTGCGGCGCTGAGGCCCATGGCGTGGGCCAGGGCGCTGATGAAGTCGGCTTTGCTGGTGCTTTGCCGGCAGGCCACATTCAACAAACCCCGCGCGCCCGCGTCGGCCAGGTCCAGCAGGGTGGCGGCAAACTGCCCCGCTTCCATGCTGGAAGCCCAACTGTCGCAGTAGCCCAAAAAAGGCTGGCCACTGCGCAGCGCCGCCACGGACCATTCGGCAAAACTCGGCTGACCCGGCCAACCCCTGCAGCCCACGATGTTGGTGCGCAGCACCAGCGCCTGCGGGCTTTGCAAGGCGATCACTTCACCCGCATGTTTGCTGCGTGCGTAGTGGTTGAGCAGCAGCACCGGTGCCGTTTCATCGTGCAAGCAATTCACAGCGCCGACAAAATAGTGGTCGGTGGACACCTGCACCCAGGGCACGCCGGTGTCGCGCGACCACGCCCCCAGCAGCGCCGGCAGGCGGGCGTGCAGGTTGCACGCTTCGTCGGGGTGCTGCTCGCAGTAGTCAAGCTGCGTCAGTGCAGCAGCATTGACCACCAGCGCGGGCATGTCGGGCCCCAGAGTCTGCTTGAATGCCAGCGCCAACGCCTGCGGTGAATGCAGCGCCGTCAGGTCCAGGCCCTGGCGGCGCGACAGGCCCACCGCGCGCTGACCACGGCGCGCCAGTTCAGCCATCAGCGCCTGGCCCAGCAGGCCTGTGGCCCCGAGCACTACAACAGTTTCAGCCATCGCCAAGCTGCGGGGTTGCGGGTGTTTCTTGGCGGCGCGGCCAGTCCCGGTCAGTGGTGCGCCACGTGCGGCTGGTCTACATGTTTTTCGATCAGCGCGCGCAGTTGCGGCACGCTCAGGAATTCGCTGTTGCTGCCGCTGTCATAACAAAATCCGGGCTCTACGCGCTGGCCCTGCATGCGTTCGCAGTAGTCGTCCACGCTGTAGTCGCCGCCGCTGGGCAGAATGGCAAAGTAACGCCCCAAGTCCACGGTGTTGGGGCTGTCGCTGGCGGTGATCATTTCTTCGTGCAGTTTCTCGCCCGGGCGGATGCCCACCACGCGCCGCGCGGCGGCCGGGGCCACCGCCTCGGCCACGTCGGTGATGCGGTAGCTGGGAATCTTGGGCACCAGAATTTCACCGCCCCAGGCGTGTTCGATGCTCCAAAGCACCATCTCCACGCCGTCTTGCAAGCTGATGTTGAAACGCGTCATCAGCGGGTCGGTGATGGGCAATTCACCGCTGGCGCGGCGTTCGACAAAAAACGGAATCACGCTGCCACGGCTGCCCATCACGTTGCCGTAGCGCACCACGGAAAGGCGCAGGTCGCGCGAACCCTTGATGTTGTTGGCGGCCACAAACAGCTTGTCGCTGCACAGCTTGGTGGCGCCATACAAATTGATGGGCGCGGCGGCTTTGTCGGTGGAAAGCGCCACCACACGCGTCACACCCGTGTCCAGGCAGGCCTCAATGACGTTCTGCGCACCCAGCACATTGGTCTTGATGGCCTCGAAGGGGTTGTATTCAGCGGCCGGAACTTGTTTCAAAGCGGCCGCGTGCACCACCACGTCGATGCCTTCCATCGCGCGTTTCAACCGCGCCGCGTCGCGCACATCGCCGATGAAAAAGCGCAGCTGTGGAAATTCGCGTGGCGAAAACTGCTGCGCCATCTCAAACTGCTTCAGCTCGTCACGCGAAAAAATCACCAGCCGCTTCACACCCGGGTAGCGCTGCAGCACCGTGCGCACGAAGGCTTTGCCAAAAGAGCCGGTGCCACCGGTAACGAGCACGGCTTTGTTGTTCAGCATGGATGAATGCTCCAGGTAATTGGGGCCGGTTGGCCTTCAAAAGATGTGGTCGTGTGCATCGCGGCAGCGCACCCGGAAAGCGTCGCTCTGACGCTGGGTGTCAGCGCGAAAGCGCACCGGGTCGGCCAGCAGTGTTTGCACCCGGTGCAGCGCCTGGGCATGGTCCAGCCAGGGAATCACGCCGTCGCGAATGAGCGGCAGGCACACGGTGTAGTCGCTCGGCCAGCGCTGTTCACCCACCTGCAGCAGCAGGCAACCGCCATCGAGAAACGGCGCCACACCGGTGGTGGGCTCGCCGTAAGCGATGCACAACTGCGTGGCTTCGGCCAGTTGTTCCAGTGGCTGCGTGGTGTGCTGCACCAGCCGCGCGGGCGGCACCCCAAGCGCGCTTGAAAGCACGCTGAGCGCCGGTGCCCCGGGCTTGGGCCGCAAGATCAATTCAACGCCGGCTTCGGCACACAGCGCCGCCAGCGGTTTGTAGAAGGCCGCCAGCGCATGGGCGTCCACATGGCTCAGGCCTTCGGTCTGCATGCTGTTCAGCAGCAGGCACACGGTGCTGATTTGGGTGTGTTCGCGCCGGCTGACACGCTGCGCGAAGCGCACCGGCCGCACCACCACGTTTTGCCCCAGCACGCTGCGCGGCTGGCTGCCATAACCCGCACGTTCAACGGCCACCACACGCCGCGCATGCGGCAGCAACATGCTGGGGTGGCCCGAATGCGGCACCACGGTGATAGACGCGCCCAGCGCATCGGCAACCGTGAACAGCGGCCCGTTCAAACCAGCGTCCTGGTCGCTCAGCAAAAACTGCGGCCGGCTGCCGGCCAGTGCTTCAAACAGCGCCAGCGCATTGACAGCCTGCCAGTGGCAACGCTGCGCCCAGGCCTGCAGTTGCTGCGCCCGCGCCAGCGGCTGCGGCAGCAGGTGGCCGAGCGTGGTTTCCAGCACACGCAGCGCACTTTCGCGGTAAGCCTGCGCGGCGCCCAGATGTTCAATGCCGGCCTCGTGTATGGGTTGCAGCAGCGCGCCGCCACGGTGCAGCGGCACGTCCCAAAAAGGGCTTGCCAGGTCAAGCGTGAAGCTGTGCGCGCGTGACACTTCAGACGCCAGCCAGCTGCGGTCGTAAAAACACGTCGGCACGTGGGTAACGGCGGTGACGCGCCCACCGGCCATGGCCGTTTTCACGGCGACAGCGTCAAACACACTGTCGTAAGCGTCGGCACGGTGCCAGCGCGCCGTGTCGTAACTGTCGATGACGGAGAAACGCGCCGGGTTCTGGACCAGCAGGTCGGTGCTGAGGAATGAATCAAAGTACATCTGTTGCGGCACGGTGGTGCGCAGCAAACCGATGCGATGTTCGGGAAAGTGGGCCTCGATCTGGCCACCGATTTGCCGCGCCACTGCGGCCCTTTGCAGCGCCAGGAAAAACACGCCCACGTCCCAGCCGTGCAGGCTGGGACACTCTGGATTCCAGCCGTGCCGGCTGGGACACTCTGGATTCCAGCCGTGCAGGCTGGGCCGCGCTGGATTCCAGCCGTGCCGGCTGGGCCTGGCAGCCGTTGAAGGCTTTGCCGCAGACCACAATTCTTGGCGCACTTCGGTCAGGCGCAGATCGACCAGCGTGGCCAGCGTCATGGCCTCGGTGGCTGCACGGGCCTGAAAGTCAGGGTCGGGCGCCAGGCGCCTGAAGTCGCAGTTTTTGAAGCCGCGAACCGCCGCTTCGTCCAGCAAGCCGGGGTCTACAAACAGCAGGCGCTGGCCTTCTGCAAGGCCGGGTTTTTCGGCCAGCCGGGCCAGGTCACTCTTGTGCAGCACCAGCACGGCGTCAACAAAAGGTGTGAGCTGCGTGGCCACTTGGTGCACCAGCGTGGCGTCCGGCACGCTGCGCTGCGGCCGCTGCAGGGCGGTGGCGGTGGCGGCGATGTCGGCGGTCATGCTCGGTGTCTGAACCCGTCTCTTGCAGTCACCCGGCGAAATGCTGGTGGCGCCTTGCGAGTCTGGTGTTTGGGGGGCTTGCGCAATCGGGGGAGTACGGGGCCAATGCACAGGCTATTTGGGCTGGCAGGTTGCGCCGGAGGCATTGACGGTTGTGTCGTTCAGTGGCGCGCCTTGTGCGATGGCCGCCTGGCTGCGCTCATGTCCTCCTTTGTCAGCCTGCGGCAGCCAAATTCCTCCTTTACTTCGCTACGCCAGGCAGCCATCGCAGAAGGCCGGCATCAGCCGCTGTGGGGCTCGAAGGGGACGCCGTCCATCCGTGTGCTGGCACTTCTTCGAGAACCAACACCGGTGCCGGATCCAATCGGCAGGGCGCGCTGCGTAGCGAAGTAAAGAAGGAATTTGTCAGTCGATAGGCTGACAAAGGAGGGCATGAGCGAAGCAGCGCGACCTGACGGTTTGATCCACACGCGGAAGCAGGCACGCCAGTAGCCCGCTCGCCCAATGCGCGTGCAGAGATCAATACATTCAACAAAACTACCCCGGCACCACCTTGAACAAATACTGAAACACCTGCGCATCCTCCACCGCCTGCGCCGCATCGGCACCGCCGGCTTTGGCAATCGCTGCAATGCCCTGAAGAAGCGCCGCCGGCGCCTGCTGCGGCAGCCGCCGCGCCACACCTTTTTCGATGCGCCAGCCGTTGGCGGCAAACATCTCGATCATCGTCACGCGCGTGAACCAGCGGATGTGCGTGCGGTCGAGCAGGCCCGAGTCTTCGTATCGGAACAAGCCCGTGGCCAGCCGCATCTGCACGCTCCAGTGCTGGGCATTCGGTAAACACGCAACCAGGCAGCCGTCGGCGGCGATGTTTTCGCGCACGCGGCGCAGCAACCGCCAGGGGTCGCGCAGATGTTCCAGGCAATCACCAAAAACCCAGCAATCGCTGGGAAACAGTGCGTTGAAAGCCGGGGCTGTGAAGTGTTCGATGTCGCCGTCCAGCGCCAGGTCGCAAGCCTGGCGCGCCACGTGTGCGTAGGCTGCGTCGATGTCGATGCCGGTGTAGTGCACGCCGGGGTTGACCTGGCGGAACGCGCGGGCCAGCGCACCGTGCATGCAGCCCACCTCCACCACGCGGCGTGATGCGGCCGGCATCAGCGCCAGCAGGTCGTGGTTGACCACGGCATGCGCCGGGGTCTGCTTCATTGGCGCTGCGGTGGCCGCTGCAACACCAGCCTGTGCGGGTGTGGGCACTTTTTTGTCGTTAGCGATCGCGGATGAGGACGCGGGTGTGGGTGCGGGAGTGGGTGCGGATACGGATGTGTTCATTTGAGCCATTCGGTGACACCCCGGCCCAGGCTCAACAGGTTGGCGTTGAGTTGCTGGCCGTCGTGCAAAGCGTTCACGTAGCTGATGCGCAGGTTGAAGTGGTCGCTCTCGGCGCCCATCACGTCAAACAGGCTGCGTTTGCCCAGTTGTTGCCACTGCTGCAGCGTGAAGTTGCGCACCTGTTCGCTGTCGCGCAGCACCGCGCCGACGCGGCGCGCGCGGTCGAAGGTGGAAAGCGCCTGCTCGTGCACCTCGGCAGCGCGAAAGCGCCGCGCTTCGATGGCTTCGGCGCGCTGCAGTTCGGCAGCGCGGGCCCGTTTTCGTGCAGCTACGGTGGCAGGCAAGGCCGTGGGCGTGATGAGCGGAATGTTGACGGCCACGCCCAATGCATAGTTGTTGCTGCGGGTGTTGCCCGCTTTGCCACCGGCGCCGGCGGCTTGGGCGCCGCTGAAGTTCCAGCTGACTTGCGGCTTGGTGGTGGCGGCCAGGGCCTGCATGTAACGTTCCATCGCCTTGGCTTGCGCGGTGAGTGCGGCCACCTCGCTGCTGCGTTCCACATCGTCTTGCAGGGCCAGCAAGTCGGGCACGTCCAGCAGCGCGGTAGACAAGCCGTGGGCCGAAGGCAGCAAGTCGCCCACCAGCCGCTTCAACCGCACTTCAACCTGTTTGACTTGCGACTGCGCCTGCGTGTACGCCAGCTCAGCCTGCTGCAGGCTTTTACGCGCTTGCACCCCTTCACTGGCGCGCCCGCGGTCGGCGCGCACGATGGTGTCGAGCGCCTGCACCAGGCATGTCATCTTCCGCACCTGTTGGCCGTAGACCAGCACATGCTGGTGGTAGCGGCTGCGTTCCAGCGCCAGGCTGATGGTGTTCAACGCCAGTTGTTCGCTGACATTCAGGTGGCCGAAGCGCGCCGATTCGGCGATCTGCGTGCGCCAGTCGGTGAGGCGGTCGACCCGGCCGCCGTCATACAGCAGCTGGCCAGCATTCACCGAAGCGCGAAACTGCAGCGGCGTGTTTTCGCTGCCGGCCAGTGTCTGTGACCCACCCGGCCCCAGGCCGCCACCAAAACTGGCCTGCAGGCTTTTGCCGGCGCGGGTTTCGGCTATGTCGTCCAGCGCCGC
>JAYUPP010000098.1:0-4689 GCA_043760045.1 Betaproteobacteria bacterium | reverse complement strand
GTGCCCAGGCGGTGGCTGCAGCGTCGGCGCCCAGGCGGCTGGCCCAGCTAACTTCCAGTTGCTGAGCCACATATTCAGGGTCAGACGCTGCTGCGCGCATCAGCG
The DNA here is from genome assembly GCA_043760045.1 of Betaproteobacteria bacterium. Taxonomy (GTDB): domain Bacteria; phylum Pseudomonadota; class Gammaproteobacteria; order Burkholderiales; family Burkholderiaceae_C; genus Rubrivivax. The sequence goes on along the minus strand of JAYUPP010000098.1, from coordinate 4,584 downwards.
CCAGCAGGTCCAGTTCATGGGCGCGCGACGGGTTGGCCGCAGCACGTTTGGCCAGGTAGCGCGCCGGGTTTTCCCACAGCGCCGCCACAGCTTCGTCGCTGCCCGGGCTGGCCCATTCGGCAGCCAGCCGCGCCACCCGCGGCCGGTTGGCCTCTACCGCCAGGCGCGCTTGCTGCCAGGCGTCTTGTTTGCTCAGTTTGCCGGCCGGCACCAGCGTCAGCGCCATCTGCGTGCAGCCTTCGCTGCCGTCGCGGTCTTTGTGCCAGGCGGTGCGCGCTGCTTCGCTGACGTCAACGCCTTCCAGGTGCTGCAGCAGCAGTGCATAACAGCCCACTGAACGGTCGTCATTCATGCGAAAGCGGGGCTGTTCGGCCTTGAAATTGGGCCAGTCGCGGCGGCGGCCCAGTTCCAGCAACCAGTCGTTGCGCAAGCGGTCTTCCACGTAGGTGCCCGGCCAGCGCGTGAAAAAGGTGGTCACTTCACTTTGCTGGGCATCGGGCAGCCGGCTGCTCAATTCCCAGTAGTCCACCCACTGTGCCAGCGGGTGGCCCTGGGCTGCCAGGCGCAGCTGGGCCAGGCGGGCGGCTTGCGTTTTGTCTTTGCGGCCCAGCGCCTCACGGGCTTGCAACACGGCGCTGCTGCCGGCGCTCAGCGTTGGGGCGGATGCAGGGGGCGTTTGCGCGCTGCAGGTTGTGGCTGTCAGCAGCAGCGCGGCAAAGGCAGAAAGGGCGGCACGGGCACGGTTGGGGCCACTGGGCGGCAGGTGGGGTGCGTGTGCATGTGATGTGGGCATGCGCTGAATTTAGCGCAGCCCTTCAGCACTGTGGGTTGCAAGAAAAAGGCCATTCAGAAGCTGTTGTTCCTGGCTGGCCGCGCCCGGGCAGGCAGCTGAGCCCACGGCCTGACAATACGGCCCCGATGCCGCTGCTGTAAAGCCGACCATGACGCCAAATTCCTTGCCCGGTTTTGAGCCCGGTTTCGAGCCGTCGCGCGACAAGCAGAAGCTGCGCCGCCAGTTGCAGGCCGAGCGCCAGACGCTCGTCGACCGCCACCAGCGCGCGATGCACCTGCAGGAAGTCTTGCGGGTCTGGCTGATGGACCGCGCCGACCACCTGATCGGCGCTTACTGGCCCATCAAAGGTGAATTTGACACGCTGCCAGCGCTGTTCCGCTGGACCGAAGCCGACCCCAGGCGCCAGGTCAGCTTGCCGGTGATCGACAAAACCACCAAGCAACTGCGCTTTCACCTGTGGTACCCCGGCTGCGAGATGGAAGAAGACGCCTACGGCATTCCGAAGCCCAAAAACACCCCCCTGCTGCAGCCGCAGGTGTTGCTGGTGCCTTGTGTGGGCTACGGGCCGCGCGGCGTGCGTTTGGGCTATGGCGGCGGTTTTTACGACCGCACGCTGGCCACACTGCAGCCGGCGCCGCACAGCGTGGGGCTGGCCTACGCCAACGGTTTTGTACCCTGGCTGCAGCCCGAGCCGCACGATGTGCCGCTGCACACCATCCTGACCGATGAAGGGCTGGCCTGGCAGCGGCCCTGAAGCCGCCCTGAAGCGGGCTTGAATCTGGCCTTACGCGAGCCTGAATCGGGCTCGACCGACATCCTGCTTCAGATCACACCCAGACGCCGGCACACGTCGAGCGACAACGTGCTCTGGTTCAAGGTGTAGAAGTGAATGCCCGGTGCGCCGCCGGCAATCAAACGTTCACACAGCCGCGCCACCACGTCGATGCCGAAGGCGCGCACGCTGGCCGCGTCGTCCAGATAACCTTCCATTTTCAAAGCCACCCAGCGCGGAATCTCAATGCCGTCGCGCGCCGCAAACTGCGCGATCTTGGCGTAGTTGTGTATCGGCATGATGCCCGGCACGATGGGCACGCTAACGCCCATGCTGCGCACCTCGTCAACGAAATGAAAGTAAGCGTCGGGGTTGAAGAAAAACTGCGTGATGGCGCTGTCGGCACCGGCCTTGACCTTGGCTGCGAAGTGCTGCAGGTCCTGGCGTGCATAACGCTGCTGTGGATGGTATTCGGGGTAGGCCGCCACCTCGATGGTCCAGTCGCTGCCCTGGGTTTTGCGGATGTATTCGATCAGGTCGGCGGCGTAGCGAAATTCACCGGCCGTGGCGGTGCCCACCACGGTGCCGCTCGGCAAATCACCCCGCAGCGCCACCAGGCGCTTGATGCCCTGCGCGCGGTAGGTGTCCAGAATTTCTGAAATGCTGGCCGCCGTGCTGCCCACACAAGACAAGTGCGGCGCGGCTTCATGGCCCGCAGCGGCAATGCTCTGCACGGTGGCCAGCGTCTTGTCGCGTGTGGCGCCGCCTGCGCCGTAGGTGACGCTGAAAAATTCAGGCTCCACCACCGCCAGGTCTTGCACCACGGTTTTCAGCTTGTCGCTGCCAACCGGCGTGTTGGGGGGGAAAAACTCGAAGCTGATGGGGGTTTTGTTCATGATGGACTCTGCGCGGGGAATGTGCGGGGAATGTGCCGGGTTCGCGCGCGGTGGGTGGTGCGCCGTGGCGTCGGTGGCGGTGGCGGTGGGGTCAGTCGGCGTTCAGGGGCTGCACGCGCCATCAATCCAGCGCACTCAAATGCGCCTGGGCTGCACGGCCCAGCTTTTGGTCGAAGGTCACCAGTGGCACCTTCAGTTCAGCCGCCAGCCACAGATAGGCCGCGTCATAAGCGCTCAGACCGTAGCGTTCGGCCAGCGCCACCTGAGCGCCGACATCGGCACGGTGCAGCACGATGACTTGTTCTGCATAGTCCGCCAGAGCCATCGTTATGGACGCAGCCGGCCAGTTCTGGCGCTGTTTTTTCACCGCCACGTTGGCGATTTCGTGGTCCAGCAACGTGGGGGCGTGCAGGCTGCGCCCTGCCAGCTGGCGCAAGGCTTCGTCTCTCTGGGTCTCCGAGAAGAGAAAAGCGCTGAGCACGCTGCAATCCACCACCAGCGGTGGCCGGGCGAGATAGGCGGCAGGGGGCTCGGCGACCACCAGGGCGCGGCCGCGTGCGGCTGGGCCGGTGCGTGGGCTCACCGTGCGTCGCGGTCGGCGCGGATGATGTCCACCGCCAGCGGCCCGCAGGTGATGGGCTTCGGAAAGCGCAGGCGCTGGGCGGCGGCAATTTGCTCGATGGTTTTGCTGCCGCGCAGCTGTGCGTCTGCAAGCGGGCCGGGTTGTTGACTGGCGGCGCGGAACACGGATTCTTCCTCGGCGGCCAGCTCAATGATGGCCATCAGTTCGCCTTGCAGCGACCGGTGATGACGCTCGGCACGCGAGCGCAACCGCGCCGCCAGGGCGTCGGGAACTTCTTTGATCGACAGGTTGACGGACATGATTCACCTCCAAATCGGAACCGAAGATCCATTTTGGCGCCATTCGAATTCGGCGGTCAAGCGCCGCAGTGGCCGCAGTGGCCGCAGTGGCCGCAGTGGCGCGGGCGGCTCGGGAGGGGCGGCGCGATGGGGGGCGAGAGCAGCCTGACAAGTCTGTTTCCCGCCCGTGCTGGGCGCACCCGCGCCGGCCGCAGCCACTTTTGCTGCGCTCAATAGCGGTAGGTGTCGGCCTTGTAAGGCCCGGCCTTGCTGACGCCGATGTAGGCCGCTTGCGCATCGCTCAGTTCGGTCAGCACCGCGCCCACCTTTTTCAGGTGCAGGCGCGCCACCTTCTCGTCCAGGTGCTTCGGCAACACGTAGACCTTGCCCACCTCATAAGCATCGCTGCGCGTAAAGAGTTCGATCTGCGCAATGGTCTGGTTGGCGAAGCTGCTGCTCATCACAAAGCTGGGGTGGCCGGTGCCGCAGCCCAGGTTCACCAGGCGGCCCTTGGCCAGCATGATGATTTTCTTGCCGGGTTTGCCATCAATACCAGGGAACACCACATGGTCCACCTGCGGTTTGATCTCGTCCCAGGTCAGGTCCGACAGGCCCGCAACGTCGATTTCGTTGTCGAAGTGGCCGATGTTGCAGACGATGGCCTGGTCCTTCATCGCTTCCATGTGCTTGCGCGTGATAACGCTCAAGTTGCCAGTAGCCGAGACAAAGATGTCGGCCTTGTCGGCCGCGTATTCCATCGTCACCACCTTGTAGCCTTCCATCGCGGCTTGCAGCGCGTTGATGGGGTCAATTTCGGTCACCCACACCTGGGCGCTGAGCGCACGCAAGGCCTGGGCGCTGCCCTTGCCCACGTCGCCATAACCGGCCACCACGCACACCTTGCCGGCAATCATCACGTCGGTGGCGCGCTTGATGGCGTCCACCAATGATTCACGGCAGCCGTACAGGTTGTCGAACTTGCTCTTCGTGACGCTGTCGTTGACGTTGATGGCGCGGAACATCAGCTTGCCCTTGGCCGACATTTCATTCAAACGGTGCACACCGGTGGTGGTTTCTTCGGTCACGCCGATGATTTCTGCGCCTTTGCGGCTGTACCAGGTGTTGTCCACCGCCAGCTTGGCCTTGATGGCGGCAAACAGGATGGTTTCTTCTTCGCTGCCTGGGTGGGCCAGCACGGAAGGGTCGGTCTCGGCTTTTTTGCCCAGGTGCATCAAGAGCGTGGCGTCGCCGCCGTCGTCCAG
>JAYUPP010000097.1:0-12869 GCA_043760045.1 Betaproteobacteria bacterium | reverse complement strand
GCTGACGCGTGAACAGCGCAAGGCCTACGACGACAGCATCCGTGATGACGACCAACAGGGCCGCGAACAGAGTTTTCCGGCCGAAGAAGCCGAGGCTGAAGGCCTGGTGGACGAGGCCTGCCCCGACTGCCACGGCACGCGCCTGAACGCCGCCTCCCGAGGGGTTACTTTCGAGGCCCGAGCCATCACCGACATCGCGCGCCTGTCGGTGCTGGAAGCGCGGCAGTGGGTGCAGACGCTGGCGCTGGTTGGCCGCGACGCCGGTATCGCACGCGACGTGGTGTCCGAGATCAAAAGCCGGCTCGAATTTTTATCAGACGTGGGCTTGGGTTACCTGACGCTGGACCGCGCCGCACCCACGCTCAGCGGCGGCGAGGCGCAGCGCATCCGCCTGGCCGCGCAACTGGGCAGCAACTTGCAGGGCGTGTGTTACGTGCTCGACGAGCCCACCATAGGCCTGCACCCGCGCGACAACGGCGTGCTGCTGGGCGCCTTGGCCAAGCTGGGCGCGGCCGGCAACACGCTGGTGGTGGTGGAACACGACGAAGACACCATCCGCCGCGCCGACCACGTCATCGACATCGGCCCCGGCGCCGGCAAACGCGGCGGGCGGCTGGTGGCGCAGGGCACGGTGGCGGAGGTGTCGGCAAACGTGGAAAGCCTGACCGGTCGCCTGCTGGCCCACCCGCTGCTGCACCCGCTGCAAGCGAGGCGCCCAGTATGGCCCCCTCTCCCTCAGGGAGAGGGTTGGGGTGAGGGTGGAATGCACGCCCTGCCGAAAAACAGCCGCAGTGCCTCGGCGAACACTCACCCTCACCCCAGCCCTCTCCCTGGAAGGGAGAGGGAGCAAGACGGTGCCTGCGACTGGCTCACCGTACGCGGTGCCCATTTGCACAATCTCCAGCAATTGGACGTTAGCCTGCCTTTGAACCGCCTGGTGGCGGTGACTGGCGTTTCAGGATCCGGCAAAAGCACTTTCGCGCGCGACGTGCTGCTGGCTAACGTGGCAGCGGTGGTGGCACTGAAAGCCAGCCGCATCGGCCGCGACGCCATCGCCGCCGGCCGCACGGCCGGCGGGTTGCCAGCGCTGACGGGCTGCACCGGCCTGGAAGGTTTTGAGACCCTGGACCGCGTGCTGGAAGTGGACCAGACGCCGATCGGCAAAACACCGCGCAGTTGCCCCGCCACTTACATCGGTTTCTGGGACGGCATCCGCAAACTTTTTACCGAAACGCTGGAAGCCAGAGCACGCGGTTATGCGTCCGGCCGCTTCAGTTTCAACACCGGGGGAGCGGCGGGCGCCGGCCAGAAGGCCGGCGGTGGCCGCTGCCCCGGCTGCGAAGGCCAGGGCCTGAAGACCATCGAGATGAGTTTTTTGCCCGATGTGAAAGTGCCCTGCGACGCCTGCCACGGCGCGCGTTTCAACCCCGAAACGCTGGCCGTCACCTGGCGTGGCAAGAGCATCGGCGACGTGCTGCGCATGGAGGTGGACGAAGCTACGGCCTTCTTCGCCAGCATGCCCAGCATCAGCTACCCGCTGCAGTTGCTGAAAGACGTGGGGCTGGGATATTTGACGTTAGGCCAGCCATCACCCACGCTCAGCGGCGGCGAGGCGCAGCGCATCAAACTCGTCACCGAACTGAGCAAGGTGCGCGACGACATCACGCGCCGCGGCCAGCGCGCGCCGCGCACGCTGTACGTGCTGGACGAACCCACCGTGGGCCTGCACATGGCCGACGTTGAGAAGTTGATCCGGGTGCTGCACCGCCTGGTGCAAGGCGGCCACAGCGTGATCGTCATCGAACACGACCTCGACGTGATTGCCGAAGCCGACTGGGTGCTGGACCTGGGCCCCGAAGGCGGCAACGCCGGTGGCCGCGTGGTGGTGCAGGGCACGCCCGAGGCGGTGGTGGCAAGCGGTTCGCACACGGGGGTGGCGTTGCGGCCGGTGCTGGCGCGGGTGTGAGGTGCTGCTGCTGGCCCCGGTTCAGCCCACTGGCAGATGGAGCCGCCGTATCCACGCCGAAGCCCGCGCGGCTTCAGCGGCGTCTTCCAGTTCTGCCGTGCGGGCAAAAGCGTCGCCCATGCTCACGATGCCGTGGGCGAGCAGCGGATACATGTCGGCTTCCATGGACAGCGTGCACTCTGCGGGTGGCGCAGGCATGGCGCCCCGGATGGACTGGCTGCCGATGATCACAAACTCGTACTGGTTTGTGATCTCGGCTACGGCCCGTATCAAGTGCTCGAGCTGCGGCCTCTGCATGCGCGAATGATGTCCAGGCGTTGGCGCTGCGGCATCGCTTTGCTTAAAGGCGAGGCCTGCCGCCACTATGGGCCGAGAGGCCCGGTGTCCAGCGCCAGTTGCCAATCGCCATTCATCAAGAGCTGCCGCCACTGGTCGCGCAAAGGCTTTGAGTCCACAGGCGCTACACGGTCTCATCGGTCCAGTGTGCCCAGCACCGCGTTCATGAGCGCAGATTGCGCGCGCAGCACCAGCAAGGCTGCCTGCGTCAGGCGCAAGCTCATGTTGTCGTTGTGGTGATGGCTGGTGAACACAGCTACCAAGCTGTACAGCGCGTCTGCGCACGCGGCAACGTGTGTCCTGCGCGTTACGGAACGTAAAGACTGTGCAGTAATTCAGCGCATGCATTTACTTGGGTGCCGGCAAGCCCGCTGAAAGCACGCGGTCATCGGGTCCGGATCATGGGGTCAGGCCTCGCATTTCTCAAAGAAATGAGAGACCTGACCCCATGGCTGTTTCGAGAAATGTGGGAACCGATGGCGCAGTGGCGATGTGCTGACGGCGGCAGAATCCGACCGTGCCCGCCTGCTGCATCACCCGAAAACGGTTGCCAACACTTCGCGCAGCGCCTTGGCGTCAGACGCAGATGTACTGCCCATGACGCGGATGACCAGGCCGTGCTCAATGGTGGTGAAGACAGGCTTGAAAACAGACCTCTTGACCAGCCCGGCACCTTGCCAGTCAACAACCAGCGCTTCTCCGAAGCCCAGGTGTGGCCGCACTTGGCTGGTGATGGCCATGATCACGATGTCGCGCCGATGGGTGCTATAGCCCTGACTGCAGACAACCACTGCCGGGCGCTTTTTGGTGCCCGACTGGTCTGTGAACGGAAACGGCACCAGCACCACATCGCCGAAGTTGAATCCTGACATGGTGGCCACCCACTACAGCTTGTCGTAGACAGCGTCTTCGTCGTTGTCCCACACCTCGTTGAAGCTGCTTTCGCTGGCCTTGCTTGCCGCCTGTGTCAGGCGCTGCTCGCCCTCACGCTCACGCAAAAAGTCAACGAAGTCTTCAAGCTCGGCCAAACGTTGGGGTGGAAGCTGCTTGATCTTGTTGAGCAAGACTTGATCGGGGGCATTCATGGCAGACCCTCATTGCTGAGCTTTAGCTAAACCAAGGGCGCCGCGCTGCTTTCCGCAGCATGGCGCCGCAGAATGTACCGCGCCGGCCCATCACCCGCCGGCAAGCCCGCCAAAAGCACAAGTCCGGGCAGCAATCGCCTCGCCTCTAAGGGCTTTTCTCCCCGCAACCCAGGGGTGCACGGGTGCCGCGCTGCTGCGGTGTGCACCCTGCACTTTGGCGGCCATTCATTTGTCTAAACAGGGAGCCCCATGTTCAGCATCTGCAACGGCGTCACCACCACCAACACCTTTCGCAGCACCGCCACCGCGCTGGCGCTGCTGGTTTCAGCAAGCGCTTACGCCGCGCCCGTGCCGGGCCAGGGCAGCTGGCAAAACACACTGCAGGCGCGCGACATCAACGGCGACGGCACGGTGGATGCGTTTTACGACACGGTGTTGAACGTCACCTGGCTGGCCGATGCCAATGCGGGTGCGGGCAGCAGTTTTGACAACGGCCGCAATGCCACCGATGGCCAGATGACCTGGACCAACGCCAAAGCCTGGGCAGCCAGCTTGAACGTGTTGGGCACCACCGGCTGGCGGCTGCCGACGATGATCGACACCGGCACTTCCGGTTGCAACTTCGCCCACAGCGGCACCGACTGCGGCTACAACGTGCAGACCATCTCGGCTGACGGGCAAACGGTGTACAGCGAAATGGCGCACCTGTATTACGCCTCGTTGGGCAACCTGGCTTACTGCGACATCACGGGTGACTGTTCGCTGGGCTTTGCATCCACCGCACCCGACTACATGCTCAGCAACACTGGCGGCTTCCGCAACTTGCAGGCCTGGGCTTACTGGTCCGGTGTGGCTTACGCGCCGTTTCCTAGTGACGTCGCGTGGTACTTCGTCACCCGCTACGGCAACCAGTTCAACGTCGACCAGTACATAGAGTTTTACGCCTTGGCCGTGCGCCCCGGCGATGTGACCGCCGCTGTGCCAGCGCCCCAGGTGCTTGGGCTGGTGCTGGTGGCGATAGGAGCGGCGGTGGTGGCGATGCGCAGGCGGGCACAGTTGGCGCTTCGGTAATTCGGATTATTCGGACCCTGACTTGGGGTTCGGCAATTGGGGATTGGGGTTTGGGGTTTGGGGCGAAGCCCCAATCGGCTTTTTTAGGCAACAGCCATGGCACGCTACGAACACCTGCGGCCATGGGGTCTGCGACCATGGGGGTCTGGCCATGGCCCCTAAGAGACCTGACCCAACGACCCCACTTTCAAGCGTTCAAGCGCCGCCAGCCCAGCCCAGCCCAGCCCGCCGCCGCAGCAGCAGCGCTGATTGCTTCAATGCTGGCAACTCTGTATGACTTGCCCGCCAGGAAAACCAACAAAAGAGCCTATCGACGCCGCCGGGGCTGCGGCTTTCATTAACGTGAAAGTCTTTCATGATCCGGGGCGCTGCCCCGCATCATGAAAGTTAGCGCCCGGCCATCTGGGAGCAGCTGAAATTCGATCTTCTCACCGGGCTTGCTGCCCAGCGTGATTGAGCGGCCGCAGGCCTTGCCTTCGCCCCGGCCGCCTACCCGTCAGCCAACCTTCCCAGCCCCGGCACCAGATGCGGGTTGAAGGCTTGCACAAAACCGTCGATGCTGCGCCCCATCAATTGCAGCGCGCGGTTTTGCAGGTGGCTGGCGTCGTCGCGGTCGCCGAAGCGGCCGAGCACGTCAGACAGGTGCAGCAGCACCTTGGCTTCCCAGGCGCTGTCGGCCAGGTGCGCGGCCAGCATGCTGGCTTTGAAAATGTGCTGACGCGCGGTGTTGCGTGCCGGCCGGCCGCCGCCGCTGTTCTGGCGTTCCAGCACGGCCTGCTGCCGGGCCAGCACGTTGACGATTTCGCAGTGCAGTTCCACGCGCTGGTCGAGGCCGGGCGCAGCGGCCAGGGCCGATTCCAGCAGCGCCAGCGCGAAGTCGAGTTCACTCTGGTCGCGGTACCAACGCGCCAGCCCCAACTGGGCTTCAGCCATGGCCCAGGCTTGGCCGCTTTGGTGTGCCACTTCAAGGGCGTGCAGCGACTGCTGCAGCGCGCGGCGGCTGGCGGTGTTCAGGGTCAACGGGGCGGCGTTCATGGGGCGGGTGTGATCAGGCGGCGGGATCAGAAATTTGCCGCTGCGCTTGGTGCGCCGGGCTTGTTGCCATGCTAGGTGGCAGCGGCGCATCTGGCTTCCCGCAATCGCGGGGGCTCATTGCCTACCAAGTCACGCGCCGGCCCCACCGGCGCCACAGCCGCCACCCCAGCAGCACCGCCAGGATGGCGGCATACACGGCCACTTCAGCAAAATCGTTTTTGCCGCTGCGCATCCAGAAGAAGTGCAACAGCGCCAGCAACGCGGTGGCGTACACGGCGCGGTGGAGTGCTTGCCAACGCTTCACACCGAGCATCTTGATGGCGCGGTTGAACGAGGTGGCGGCCAGCGGCAGCATGCTGAGCAGCGCCGCACTACCCACCAAAATGAACGGCCGCTTGGTGATGTCGCGCACGATGGCGGCGATGTCGAAACCCATGTCCAGCCAGGCGAAACACAGGAAGTGCAGCACGCCGTAGAAAAACGTGAACAGGCCCAGCAGGCGCCGAAAACGCAGCAGCGCGGGCCAGCCGGTTGCATGGCGCAAGGGGCTGATGGCCAGCGTCAGGCACAGCAGGCGCAGCGTCCAGTCGCCCGTGCTGCGTATCAACGCTTCGGCCGGGTTGGCGCCCAGGGTGCCCGCCACCGCGCCCCACACCAGGTGCAACAGCGGCAACAGCGCCAACACAAAGAGCATTGGTTTGGCCGCGGGCGACAGCAGGGCATGCGCCGCCCGGCCAGCACGCGGTGGTGTGGCGAGCTGGGTGTGTGCGGCGGCGGGTTGGGTGGCCGGCATGGCGGCGTTTGCGGCGTCAGCGGCCGTGCCTGAAGGGCCAGCAGTTTTCAGAAAAAGCGCTTCAGGTCCATGCCGGCGTAGAGCTGCCCCACCTGCGTTTCATAGCCGTTGAACATCAGCGTGTTGCGCTTTTTCGCGAACAAACCGTCTTCGCCGATGCGGCGTTCGGTGGCCTGGCTCCAGCGCGGATGGTCCACGCTGGGGTTGACGTTGGAATAGAAGCCGTACTCGTCACGGGCTGCGGCTTCCCAGCTGGTGATGGGCTGTTTCTCGACGAAGCGGATCTTCACCAGGCTCTTGCCGCTTTTAAAGCCGTATTTCACGGCACCACCAGGCGCAGCGGCGCGCCGTTCTGGTTCGTCAGCACTTCGCCATACAGGCCAAAGGCCAGCAGCGTCAGCGGGTGCATGGCTTCGTCCAGTCGCAGCGCTTCGGTGTAGGGCCAGTTCAGCACCGACGACGTCAAACCCGGCATTTGCGCACGGTCGGCCAGGGTGATGAACTGCACGAACCTGGCGTTGCCGGTGGGCTCCACCCGTTTGATCAGTTCGGCCAGCGACCAGCCCACCCAGGGGATCACCATCGACCAGCCTTCCACGCAGCGCAAGCGGTAGGTGCGGTCTTCCATCGGCGCCATTTTCAGCAGCATGTCGATGTCGAATGTGCCGGGCTTTTTGACTTCACCTTCCACGGCGACCGTCCACGGCCGTGTTTTCAGCGTGCCGGCGTTTTTCGCCGGGTCGGACTTCTCGGTGCCGAATTCGTAGAAATTGTTGTAGGTGCTGACGTCGTTGTAGGGCGTGTTTTTGTCCATCACCAGCGCGCCGCTGACGGCGCTGCGGGCGCCCGCCAGCGCAGCACCCTTGCCGGGCCTTGTCGCTGCCGCAGCCTGCGCGAAGGCAGCCGGCGCGGCAAGGGCCAGCGCCGCACCGGCGGCCAGGCCCTGCAGCAACTGGCGGCGGGCGCGCCACACCGCTTGCGGTGTGATCTCCGCGGCCACACCATGGTCGAAGCCGCGATCGGGATGGAAATTCATGTGAGCCTGCTTGTGTGGTGCAACCGTGGCTGCGGTCTGGTGGGCCTGCCTGCTTCTTACACCGGCGCCCAGGCGCCGATGCGGTGAGATGGGGGCTGGCAGACAAAAAAAAGGCCGGTGCAAAACCGGCCTTGTGGTGCTGAACCAAAAGCAGGGCTGCGCTGTCAGCGCAACCCGGCCGCGTAGTCGGCCACGGCCTTCATTTCGCGTTCGTTCATCTTGGCAGCGATGGCCATCATTTGTGCGCTGTTGCCACGCTGGCCCAGGCTGAACAGCTGCAACTGGCCGCTGGTGTAGTCGGCATGCTGGCCGGCGATGCGCGGGTACTGCGAAGGAATGCCAGCGCCGTTCGGGCTGTGGCAGCCGGCACAGGCCGGCACCTGTTTGGCCAAGATGCCACCGCGCCAGATTTGTTCACCCAGGCTCACGGTGTCCTTGTTGCGCGCAAAGCCTTCTTTGGACTTCTTGGCTGCGTAAAAGGCCGAGATGTGTTTCATGTCGTCTTCGGACAGTGCGGCCACCATGCCGGCCATGATGGCGTTTTTGCGCTTGCCCGTCTTGAATTCGGTCAACTGCTTGACCAGGTATTCCGGGTGCTGGCCTTGCAGAATGGGGTTGGCGGGTGAGCCGCGTGAACCGTCAGCCGTGTGGCAGGCCAGGCAGGCGGTGGCCAGCGTGCCGCCCTTGGCGGCGTCGGCCTTGAAAGCGGCTTTGGCTTCTGCGGCGAAGGCGCCCGTCAGGGGCACCAAGGCCGACAAGGCCAGGGCCAACAAAGAGGCGGCGGTTTTTTGGGCGGGCGACATCATGCGGGGAGCCTTCATGCAGGGTTCCCAGGCCTGCACAACAGCGTGCCTGGAAGTAAACCGCAGAATTTTACAATGCACCATGACACCCCCTTCGAGCAGCAACAAATCGACCGCTAAAGCAGCGCCATCCACCCGGCCTGCCGGCGCCGCCGGGCTGGCCTGGCTGCACGGCGCCCGCTTCCTCACCACTGCCAGCCAATTGAGCCAACTGCCGGCCGGCGAGCTGCCGGAAATTGCCTTTGTCGGCCGCAGCAACGCCGGCAAGTCCACCGCCATCAACACGCTGGCGCAACAGCGGCGGCTGGCCTTTGCGTCGCGCACACCCGGCCGCACGCAGCACATCAACCTGTTTGAAGTGGGCCCCAAAGACGCACCCAACGCGCTGCTGGCCGACTTGCCCGGTTATGGCTATGCGGCGGTGGAACGTGCCGCCAAACTGCGCTGGCAAGAGGTGATGTCGGACTATCTGCAGCTGCGCCGCAACCTGCACGGCGTGGTGCTGATGATCGATTCGCGGCTGGGTTTCACCGACCTGGACCGCCGCCTGCTGGCGCTGCTGGCGCCGCGTGTGGCCAACGGCGAAGTGCGCCTGCTGGCCTTGCTGACCAAGGTGGACAAGCTGAACAAAAGCGAACGCCAGCTGGCACTGCTGGCCGCACAAGGCGTGCTGGCCGAGGTCAGCACCGACAACGCCGACATCGCGGTGACGCCGTTTTCTGCGCTTTCGCGCTTGGGCCTGGATGATGTGGCCGAGGTGTTGCACAGCTGGCTGCCGGCGGCCGCTGCCTCTGGAGCGCCGGCGTCTGAAGTTGCTGTAGCTGCAGACTCCGGCGCCACTGGCCCGGGCGACGAAACCAACCCCGCTCAGGAGCTGTGATGCTGGCGCACCGAGAAGTCAGGCTGCCGCACGGCATCCACCTCGCCTGCCGCAGCGTGCCGGGGCCCGGCCCGGCTGCGCCGCGTGTGATGTACCTGCACGGTTTTCCTGAGGCCGCTTTTGTGTGGGACGAACTGATGCAACTGCTGGCCCCGCAGGCGCACGGCCTGGCGCCCAACCTGCGCGGCTTCGCCGGCAGCAGTGCGCCGTCAGAGGTGGCAGCCTACCGCCCCAAACACCTGGTGGCCGACATCGCAGCGCTGGTTGAGCATTGGGGCGCGCCGCTGGACCTGCTGGTAGCGCATGACTGGGGTGGCGCCGTGGCCTGGAACCTGGCCGCGCAGCAACCGCAGCTGTTGAAGCGGCTGCTCATCATCAATTCACCCCACCCGGGTACCTTCCTGCGTGAACTGCGTGACAACCCGGCCCAACAAGCGGCCAGTGCCTACATGAGCTTTTTGTGCCGGCCCGACGCGGCCACGCTGCTGTCTGAAAACGACCACGCCCGCATGTGGCGCCTGTTTGCTGGCGCTGCATGGCTGACGCCGGAAGTGAGGGCACAGTACAGGGAAGTCTGGACCCACCCGGGCAGCGGCTTGGAAGCGGCGCTGAACTACTACCGCGCGTCGCCGTTGCGGCCAGCGCAGAAAGCCGATGACTTGATCAACAGCCTGGAAATCCCCGACGAAGCGGTCACCGTGCGCGTGCCCACCACGGTGCTGTGGGGCGAGGGTGACATCGCGCTGCTGCCCGGCCTGCTGGACGGCCTGCAGCGCTGGGTGCCGCAGCTGCAGGTGCAGCGCGTGCCGCAAGCCACGCACTGGATCGTGCACGAGCAGCCGACCCTGGTGGCGGGGGTGGTGCGCGGCCTGCTGGCAGACTGACGGTGGCGTATCGGGTCTGCGCAATTGCCCGAGCCCGCTGCGCACGACCTACCTGCGAGCCCATACCCTTCCCGGAATCATGCCCATAACTCATCAGCTGCTGCGCTACGCAAAACGAATCTGAGGGCTGCGGCAAGCCCATGCCGCAGTGCAAGGGCCGGCTATCGCGCCGGCCCGCTATGCACGCGCAAGACCGTCTGACTTTGTGCTCGGATGGCTCGGGACTGATTGACGGTCTGCCGCCAGCGCTGTGGAGTTTTGAGGTCAGCGGCTTCGCAGTTCTGCAGCGTTGGCTTGAAGGTCGGCGCGATCTGGAACTTGGCTTGGCCTTGTTCGATGAGTTCCGCGACATCTGCGCACGCATCAGCGAGTTACGGCGTCTTGCCGCCGAGGCAGCCAATGTCCTGGCTGACGCACTCGTTGCCACCCTCAATCGCGGCGCCTTGGGCCTGTCACCCGCATGAAGTCACAGTGGAGCTGAAGATGCAAGTCCCAGCACAAGTCAGCCTGTTCGGCGCAGGCCTGATGGCCGTGCCCGAACCCAACCACAACCCTGATCCCGAGGCCATTCGCTTGCGGCTGAACGCTCTGCTTGACTCTTTGCGCGTTGCTGGAGCGATGCCTTTAACGGACCGCGACGCTCGCCTGTGGCAAATCGTGCGGCCCAATATGTGTCGCTGGCTGCCAGATCAAGAGAGCGCTGCCATCCGCGCCGGTTTTGCCAAAGAAATGCAACGGCTGGAGGCGCCACAGACCAGGAACTGAGCCATGCCGGCGCATGGCAAACAGAAAACGAGCGACGGCAAAAAAAAGCCCGCACGAGTTTGACGTGCGGGCCAGTTTGAGGCGTGAGCCACTTCGCAACGGTCTGGGCACCATCGTGTCCAGATCTTGCTGCTGGACTTACATGTCCATGCCGCCCATGCCACCCATGCCGCCCATGCCGCCCATGCCGCCGCCCATGCCGCCGGCGCCAGACTCGTCCTTCGGAGCCTCGGCCACCATGGCTTCGGTGGTCAGCATCAGGCTGGCCACGGAAGCTGCGTTTTGCAGTGCGGTGCGGGTCACCTTGGTCGGGTCCAGGATGCCCATTTCGATCATGTCGCCATAGGTGCTGTTGGCGGCGTTGTAGCCGTAGTTGCCCTTGCCGGCCAGCACGGCGTTGATGACCACGCTGGGTTCGTCGCCCGAGTTGGCAACGATTTCACGCAGGGGTTGTTCCACCGCGCGCAGCACGATCTTGATGCCGGCATCCTGGTCGCTGTTGTCGCCCTTGATAACGCCAGCAGCCTGGCGTGCGCGCAGCAGCGCCACGCCACCACCGGCCACGATGCCTTCTTCAACGGCTGCGCGCGTGGCGTGCAGCGCGTCTTCAACGCGGGCCTTCTTCTCTTTCATTTCCACTTCGGTGGCAGCACCGACCTTGATGACGGCAACACCGCCGGCCAGCTTGGCCACGCGCTCTTGCAGCTTTTCACGGTCGTAGTCGCTGGTGGCTTCTTCGATCTGCACGCGGATTTGCTTCACTCGGGCTTCAATATCCCCAGCGGCACCGGCGCCGTCGATCAGCGTCGTGTTTTCTTTGCCGCATTCAATGCGCTTGGCCGAGCCCAGGTCGGTCAACGCCACTTTTTCCAGCGTCATGCCCACTTCTTCGGCGATGACCTTGCCGCCGGTCAGGATGGCGATGTCTTCCAGCATGGCCTTGCGGCGGTCGCCAAAGCCCGGGGCCTTCACAGCCACCACTTTCAGGATGCCGCGGATGGTGTTGACCACCAGCGTGGCCAGGGCTTCGCCTTCCACTTCTTCGGCAATGATGAGCAGCGGACGGCCGCTCTTGGCCACTTGCTCCAGCGTGGGCAGCAGGTCGCGGATGTTGCTGATCTTCTTGTCGTACAGCAGCACGTATGCGTTCTCAAGGATCGCGCTCTGCTTCTCGGGGTTGTTGATGAAGTAGGGCGACAGGTAGCCGCGGTCGAACTGCATGCCTTCAACGATGTCGAGCTCGTTGTCCAGGCTCTTGCCGTCTTCAACCGTGATCACGCCTTCTTTGCCAACCTTGTCCATGGCGCGGGCGATGATGTCGCCGATGGATTCATCGCTGTTGGCCGAAATGCTGCCGACCTGGCTGATTTCCTTGTTCGTGGTGGTGGCCTTCGAAGCCTTCTTCAGCTCGGCAACCAGGGCCGTCACGGCCTTGTCGATGCCGCGCTTCAGGTCCATCGGGTTCATGCCGGCGGCGACAAACTTCATGCCTTCGCGCACGATGCTTTGGGCCAGCACGGTGGCCGTGGTGGTGCCGTCACCGGCGGCGTCGCTGGTCTTGGAAGCCACTTCCTTGACCATCTGCGCGCCCATGTTCTGCAGCTTGTCTTTGAGCTCGATTTCTTTCGCGACCGAGACACCGTCTTTGGTCACGGTGGGGGCGCCGAACGAACGCTCGAGCACGACGTTGCGGCCTTTGGGGCCCAGTGTGACCTTGACCGCGTTGGCCAGGATGTTCACGCCTTCAACCATGCGGTGACGGGCGTCTGCGCCAAAAATGACGTCTTTTGCAGCCATGTGTATTTCTCCGGGAATTCAGTGTTTAAAAGGGGGTCAGCGGCGAAAATCGCGCTGGCTTATTTCTCGACAACGGCGAAGAGGTCTTCTTCTTTCATCACCAGCAGCTCTTCACCGTCAACCTTGACGGTCTGGCCGCTGTACTTGCCAAACAGCACGCGGTCGCCGGCTTTGACGTTGGGGACCACGAAGTCGCCCTTGTCGTTGCGCTTGCCCGGGCCCACGGCCAGAACTTCGCCTTGATCAGGCTTTTCAGCGGCGTTGTCGGGAATGACGATGCCGGAAGCGGTCTTGGTCTCGTTTTCAAGACGCTTGACGATGACGCGGTCGTGCAGAGGACGAAGTTTCATGGTTGTTCCTTGGGTGGCTTTAAAAACAAGGGCGGCTAACGAAGTTAGCCCCCGCTGACATGTTGCGA
>JAYUPP010000096.1:0-12881 GCA_043760045.1 Betaproteobacteria bacterium | reverse complement strand
CAACCGGTGCGCATGCTTGCGCACAGCATGGGCGGCGTGGTGGCGCGCACGATGCAGCTGGAACGTCCTGCCACCTTCGACCGCATGATGAAACGCGAAGGCGCGCGCCTGTTGATGCTGGGCACACCCAACGGCGGCTCGTGGGCGCCGATGCAGGTGCTGTCGGGCGACGACACCATGGGTAACGCGCTGGCCAGTTTCGGCAGCCCGCTGCGCGACAGGAAAGCCCGCCAGCTGATGGCCGAAATGCCCGGTTTCCTGCAGCTGCAGGCCGATCTGCTGGACCCGAAGCTCGGACTGGACCAGTCCAGCACCTGGCAGAAGCTGGCGCAAGACGACCTGAAACAGGTGCAAGACAGCAACTGGTGGCACCGCTCGGCGGGTGAGGCCGGTGAGGCCGCGTACAAATGGGGCGTGCCGCCGCAAGAGGTGCTGCAAAAAGCCAAGGCCTTGCGCTTGCGGCTGGACAAACAGCGCGACCAGGATCTCAAGAACTACGCCGACAAGATGCTCTTGGTGGTGGGCCGCGCGAAGTTCACACCCGACGGTTTTGAAGTTGGCAACGACGGCTTTGTCTATCTGAACGCCACCGACGGCGGCGACGGCCGCGTGCCGCTGCAAAGCGCGTTGCTGCCCGGCGTTCGCACCTGGACGCTGGACAGTGAACACGGCGGCCTGCCCGACGTCAAAAACGCTTTTGAAGCGTATACGGAACTGCTGAGCAAAGGCGACACCGCGCAGCTGGAAAGGCTGGCCGGCGTGGGCGCTGGCGGCGGCGCACGTGCCGGCGGTGTCGTGGGCAGTGCCGGCAGCACATCACAGGCCCGCGCGGCGGGCAGTCTGGCCACCGGCCTGGTGCATGTGCGCGCCCGCCCTTCACGCGGCCGGCCCAGCGCCGTGCCTGCGGCTTCGCAGCGCCAGATCTTTGCAGCTGCGGCGTATGAGCCCGCCGGCAGCGGCAGCGACACCGCACGCCAGCGGCCGCTGTGTGTGTCGGTGCTGAACGGCAACCTCAGTTTTGTGCGCAACGCGCTGATGGTGGGCCACTCGCGCGCGCTGTCGTTCACCGGCACCGAAGCGGTTGCCAACAGCCTGATCGGCGGCGCCATGAAAACGTCGCTGGACGCTGGCCTGTACCCTGACGCCACCGGCTCGCACCAGATCTTCATCAACTGCAAACGCGACAGCCAAAACCCATGGCGTGCGCCGCAACCCGCGCATGTGGTGGTGGTGGGCTTGGGCGAAGAAGGCAAGCTGACCGAACGTGAGCTCACGCACAGCGTGCGCCAGGGTGTCATTGCGTGGGTGCAGCGCATGGCCGAAGACCCCACCGACAACAGCAGCGAGGTGGCCTTCAGCGCCACGCTGATGGGCAGCGGCGGTGTCGGCATGAACGCGAGCAACGCCGCGCGCGCCATCGCACAAGGGGTGCGCGAAGCCAACGAACGCATGGCCGGCGTACACGGCAGCGCCTGGCCGCGCGTGAGCCACCTGACGCTGGTGGAGCTGTACCTTGAACGCGCCAGCGACGCCTGGAACGGCCTACAGGTGCTGGCCATCGCGCAGCCCGGCTACTTTGAAGTGGACACCACCATCAGCAGCGGTGTGGGCCCGCTGCGCCGGCAAATCGACAGCGGCTACCGCGGCACCGACTACGACTTCATCGCCGCCACGTCACCCGCTGGCGAGACCATTTCGTTTGCGCTTGACACCAAACGCGCACGCACCGAAGTGCGCGCACAAAGCACACAAGGCAAGTTGCTGCGTGAACTGCTGAAACAAGCCAGCACCGCCAGCAACCAGGACGCCCGCCTGGGCCGCACACTTTTCCAGTTACTGGTGCCGCCCGAGGTGGAACCCTTCCTGGCCGGCACCAACCGCATGCTGCTGGAACTGGACGACAAAACCGCCGTCATTCCCTGGGAACTGCTCGACACGCGCGGTGAAGGCAGCAGCCAAAGCGACGACCGGCCCTGGGCCATCCGCACCCAGCTGCTGCGCAAACTGCGCCAGGAAAACTACCGCCAGCAGGTGCAAGACGCGCAGCCCGACGACGCCGTGCTGGTGGTGGGCGAACCGCAGGTGGACACCGCCGCCTACGGCCCACTGCCGGGCGCCAAAAGTGAAGCGCAAGCGGTAGCCCGTGCGCTGGCCGGCCCGGGTGGGCTGGGCGGCGAACGCGTGGTGCAGCTGACCGACGGCAACAACGCCACCAGCATCATCAACGCGCTGTTTGAACGCCGCTACCGCATCGTGCACGTGGCCGGCCATGGTGAACCGGTGTTGCGCGACGACAAGAAGGAAATCATCAGCCACGGAGGCGTTGTCTTGTCTGACGGCACCTTCCTGGGACCGCACGAGATACGCAGCATGCGCACCGTGCCCGAGCTGGTGTTTGTGAACTGCTGCCACCTTGCCGCACGCGACACCGCAGGCGCCTTGCGCCACGACCTGCGCCATTTCAACCGCGCCGAATTTGCCTGGGGTGTGGCCGACTCGCTGATCGAAATTGGCGTGCGCTGCGTCATAGCCGCCGGCTGGGCCGTGGACGACGAGCCAGCGAAAGTGTTTGCAGAAACCTTCTACCGCGAAATTTTGAACCGCCGCCCCTTCATCACCGCCGTGGCCACGGCGCGTGAAGCGGCCTGGAACAACGACAAGAGCAGCAACACCTGGGCTGCTTACCAGGCCTATGGCGACCCCAACTGGGTCTACCGGCGCGGCAGCAATGAACTGGCCGCCGCACCACCGCCACCGCGCGAAGAATTTGAAGGCGTGGCCTCGCCGCTGGGCCTGGCGCTGGCGCTGGAAGAACAAGCCGTGAAGAGCAAGTGGATGCGCGCCGAGCCCGCCCTGCAGATGGAAAAAGTGCGCCACCTGGAAGCCCGCTTTGCCACGCTGTGGGGCGGCATGGGCGCGGTGGCCGAAGCTTTTGCGGTGGCCTATGCAGAAGCTGGCGACAGCGAAGCTGCTATGGCTTGGTACCAAAAAGCGCTGCAGGCGAACGACGGCAGTTCCAGCCTGCGTGCGCACGAACAACTGGGCAACTTAAAAGTGCGCTGCGGCTGGGAACGTGCACGCCAGGCACGCGTGGCTGCCGGCAGCGCAGCGCCCGACGCCGCTGAACTTCAAGGCGCGCGCGACGACATCACGGCCGGTTTGAGCGGGCTGCAACTGCTGACCTCTTTGCAGTCCACCTCTGAGCGGCTGTGTTTGTGCGGTTCGGCTTGGAAGCGGCTGGCCATGGTGCAGCATCTGATGGCCGACCACAGCGCCGCCCGGGGGTCGCTGGACGCTGCACTGGACTGTTATGCGCGCGCTGAAGACCAGGCCCGCGAGGCCGACGACCCCCGCCTGCACTACCCGGCGCTGAACCGCATGGCGGTGCAGTACGCCCGCCACGGCGGCAGCGCCGACTGGCCAGGGTTTGGTGCCGAACAGTCACGCTGGGTGCGACGCAACTTGCAGCGTGCTGCAAGCGTTGCGCCCGATTTTGAGAACCACATCGGCCTCATCGAGATCGACCTCTTCGAGGCGGTGGCCCGCCAACAGCTGGTGAAGGTGCAGGCTGAATTGATGACAGCCCTGCGCAACCTGCACCTCAAAGCCCCGGGCCAGCGCGGCTGGAAGTCGGTGGCCGACCAGGCCGAGCTGGTGCTGGGCGCCTACAGCCTGCACGCCGCCCCGCGTGAAAAACAAGCGGCTCAGGAACTGCTGGCGGCCTGCAACGACTGGGCGGGCTTGCGTGACTGCGGTTAAGAACCGGCGCTGACAAGGCCGGGGCAAGGAGCCAGCGGCCGACTACCAGCTCACCTGGGCCAGCATGCTGGCCAGCCGTGCCAGGCCGTTGTCCACACGGGCGGCCACTTCATGCAGACCGCGTTCAATGCTGGCCTTGCTGCCGGCGTCGGGATTTTTGCTTTTGATGGCCTGCAGCAATTCAATGGCGGTGGCGTCTTCACCCACAAAAAACCGCGCATTGGCCATTGAGGCTTTTACCCAGATGCTGTCTTCGCCCAGAGCTTCGCAGATGTGCAACACCTGGCGGTAGGCCTGGGCGGCGTCGGCAGCGCGGCCGTCGTCGGCGCAGACCTCGGCGCGCAGGTTGGCCAGGTAATAGCTCTCGGGGTTGGCCTGCAGCGCTGCAGCCAGCGTGGCTTCGGCCTGCTTCAGGTTTTTGGCATTGCGCCACCAGCGCGTGGCCAGCGCCGCACATTCCACGTTATGCACCGTGGCTAGAGCGTCCAGCGCTTCGATGCGGTCAAGCACGGCACGCGCCTTTTCGTTTTCGCCATGGTCAAGCAGCGCTTTGCCCAACTGGCGCAGCACGTAAATGTCGCGCGGCGCCAGCTGGCGCGCCAGCTCCAGCTGTTTGATGGCACGCGGGTAGTTGCGCGCCTTCATGTACAGGGCAGCCAGCCGGCTGTGGATGCGCAGGTCCAGCGGCTGCGGGCGGTCAGCGCGGCCAAAGGCCAGGTCCATCCAGTCTTGCAGATGCTCGGCTTCAGAGGCGCGGTTTTCGCGCTTCAGCTCATCCAGCCGCGCGCACCATTCTTCGATCACGGCCGGCGCCATCACGGCCGGTGCGTTCAGCAGCGCGGCTTGCACCTGGTCCATGTACACCGCCACCGCCTCGTCGCGCAGCTTGCCAAATTCGCGCCGGGCTTTTGCCGAAAGTTCTGCACTGAGCTCGTCGTAAATCTCGTCCAGCATCAGGCTGATGTCGTCAGCGCTGTCGCCGCGCCGGTACTGGGTTTTGGAGTCTTTGATGGGCGATGGCAGCAGCTCGGTTGGCACTTGATAGAGCAAAGGCCGCACCTTGCGCATGCCACCCGCTTCCAGCGCCAGCGCGGCGCCCGCCACGGCGCCGGCTTCCCACAAGATCCAGGGTTTGTTGACCGAAGCCGGCGTGATGAGGATGAGCGCAAAGTGGCAGGCCTTGACGCGCGACACGATCCACTGAAACCAGTCTTCACCGCTTTCGATGCTGCTGCCCCGTTCGCGGCTGGGCGAAAACTTGGGCTCCAGCAGCGCTTCACCAAACACGGCCTTGAAGCAGTCGCGCAGCGCCTCGGCCAGGGGCTTGTCGTGCTCGGTCAGGCTGATGAAAATTTCGCGTGCCATGGTGGGTTTTTCGATGCTCGGGTGGGCGGCGTCAAAGCGGGTCAAAAGCCGCCGGCAGGTGCTGCGGCAACAAATGCCGCTCGGCGCTGATGGCAGCCAGTTCAGCCAGCGCGGCCATGTGTTGTGGGCGGTCCATTTCGGCCAGCGCATCCAAGCGCGGTTGCGTTTCGCTACGGCCCAGCGCCGTCTGCATCCAGCCGGCGTCAAACTGCAGGTTGTAGCGCTGATAGGTCAGCAGTGGCGCGGGCCCCAGGCGGTCTTGCGCCAGGTCCTTGATCTGGCCATTGAGGGGCCGTGCGGTGTCGCTGCGCGACATCCACTGCAGCATGGTCTCGACCTCGCTGTTGCAGTCGTCCATGATGGTTTTCAGCGCATTCATCGCAAACGGCGCAGCAAAACGCCGCCAGCCGCTGGACAGCCCGCGTTGGCGGCGCGGCAGGCCAGTGCCCACCGACACCAGCAGCAAGTGCTCGGCGCCTGCGGCCCATTTAAAAGCAAACCCTTGCAGCCAAGCCACCATCAGCAACTGCAGTGCGGGGTTGTTGGCGGTGGTGACGCCGCCGTCGATGAATTCGCCCACGTCCATCGTCGTCTGGCCGTTTTGCGGGTTGCTGGCACGGCCCACTTCCAGCCGTTCAGGTCGAAAGTAATGTGGCGCGGCGGTGCTGGCGCGCACCACCTGCCACAGGTACATGTTGGCGTTGCCGATGCGGCGTTTGTCGAGCACGGGCTTGAAGTAGGGGTCGCCGGGGTGGTTGGTCAGCGGCCAGGGGCTGCCGGTGTCCATGCGCTTGGTCATCAGCATCAAGCCGGTGCGCAGCTCGGGCGAGCCCAGGCGCACGTCAGCGCCGTAGGCCGCTTGCAACTCGGCCTGCAGCGCGCGGCGGTCGAACTTGGGCAGAAAAGCGCCCAGGCGCAGCGGCGGGCGTTTGAAGATGCGCTTGGCCAGATCGAGATACAGCGCTTCGATGCGGGCCGTGTCCATGCCCAGCGCCAGCGCGGCGGCAATGATGGCGCCAGTGGAGGTGCCGCCTATCAAGTCGAAGTAGCTGGCCAGCACGTAAGCCGGGTCGCCCCGGCGCTGGCGCAGCAGAGCCTCCAGCCGCTTCAGGTATTGCAGCGTGACGATGCCGCGCACGCCACCACCGTCAAGCGCCAAGATGCGCTTGGGTTTGTCGTCGGCGCGCAGGTGGTCGTCAAGACTGAGGTGGCGCATAGCCCAATGGTGCAGGCCCTAACGGCTGCGGTCAACGCCCGCCTGTCACATCCACCGTCGCCCCTGTGGTGTAGCTGGCGCCTTCGCCCAGCAGCCACACGATGGCCTGCGCCACTTCTTCGGCCGTGCCGGCACGCTGCATCGGCACCTGCGGCGCCATCTGCGCCGCACGGCCGGGCTGGCCGCCACTGGCATGGATGTCGGTTTCAATGATGCCGGGGCGCACCGCATTCACACGCACGCCTTCCGCAGCCACTTCACGCGCCAGACCCAGCGTGAAGGTGTCGATGGCGCCCTTGGCCGCCGCGTAGTCCACATACTGGCCGGGTGAGCCCAGCCGCGCTGCGGCCGAAGACAGGTTGACGATGGCGCCACCCGCGCCGCCGCGCTTCGTGCTCATGCGCCGCACCGCTTCTTGTGCACACCAGATGCTGCCCATGACGTTGATGGCAAACATGCGCTGCAGCCGCTCGGGGCTCATCGCGTCCACACGCGCGGGCACGTCCACCACGCCGGCGTTGTTCACCAAGCCGGTGAGGGGGCCCCAGGCCTGGTCGATGGCAGCAAACATCGCCAGCACCTTGGCGTGCTGCGCCACGTCGGCCTGCAGCACCAGCGCACGCCTTCCCAGCGCCTGCACGTCAGCGGCCACGGCCTGGGCGGCACCCGCGTCGCGGGTGTAGTTGACGGCCACGTCCCAGCCTTGGGCAGCGGCCAGGCGGGCGGTGGCGGCGCCGATGCCCCGGCTGCCGCCGGTGACGAGCAGTGTCTTGTTGGATGTGCTCATCACTGCATGTTAGAACGTGCTGCCCTCGCTGCCCGCCTCACCCTTGCCCCCCGCCCCCTCATGACTGGCGCTCAAATCATCGTTCTGGCGACACCCGTGTTCCTGCTGCTGATGGCGCTGGAATATGCAGTGGGCCGCTGGCGGGGCCGCAACACTTACCGCTTGAACGACACGCTGCACAGCGTCGGCCTCGGGGTCATGAGCCAGGTCAGCGGCGTGTTTGGTCAGTTGCTGCGCATCGGTTTGTACAGCCTCGTGTTCGAGCAATTTGCCTTCACCCAGCTGCCTGCCGATGCGCTGTGGGTGTGGCTGTTTGCGCTGGTGTTCTACGACTTCTGCTACTACGGGCTGCACCGCGCCGGCCACCGCGTGGCGGTGCTGTGGGCAGCGCACGCGGTGCACCACCAAAGCGAGGACTACAACCTCGGCACGGCACTGCGGCAAACCAGCAGCGGTTTCCTTTTGGGCTGGATCTTCTATTTGCCACTGGCACTGGCCGGAGTGCCGCCGCTCGTGTTTGCGGTGGTGGCTTTGATTGACCTGCTCTACCAGTTCTGGGTGCACACGCAGCACGTCGGCCGCCTGGGCTGGTTTGACCGCTGGTTCTGCAGCCCCAGCAACCACCGCGTGCATCACGCCGTGAACGACCGCTACCTGGACAAAAACTATGGCGGCATCCTGATCATCTGGGACCGGCTGTTTGGTACCTTCAAAGAAGAAGACAAGCTCGAGCCCATCGTTTATGGCACGCGGGCGCCGCTCGCCAGCTTCAACCCGTTATGGGCCAACCTGCAGGTCTACCGCGACCTGGCGCTCGACGCCTGGCGCACCCGCTCAGGCGCCGACAAACTGCGGCTGTGGCTGAAGCCGCCCGGCTGGCGGCCGGCCGATGTGGCGGCGCGGTGGCCCCGGCCGGCTTTTGACGTGCACACCGTGCAGCGTTTTGACCCGCCGCTCAGCAGCGCGGCGGCCCTTACAGCCGCAGCGCTGTTTGGCGCCGTGCTGTTGGCCACCAGCGGCTTTTTGTGGTTTGCACACACGCTGACGGGTTGGCAGCAGGCGCTGGGCGCCGCCGGCATCGTGGCCTTGCTGGTGTGCGTGGGCGGGCTGACCGGGCGGCGGGCCGCTTAGGCCTCACCTCCCAACCCGGCGGGCCACCCCAAGCCCAATCCAACGCCCGCATTGAAGCTCAGGCGATGCGCGCCACGATGGTGTTGGTTTTCACGCCGTTGACATAACGCCGCAACTTCTGGTTGTCGTTGGCGGTGGGTGCGGTAAACGCTGCCGTGTGCAGCGGGTCCATCATGCTGCCCTGTTTGGTGGCGATGGTCAGGCTGTCGGTCACAACCGTGACGGTGGCCACCGCCCCGGCGTGCGCCACGGTCAGGTCGTACTGGCAGCGCCAGTCCACTTGCGCCAGCCGGGTGTAAGCCGCCAGCTGGTTTTGTTCTGAAGCCTTGACGCTGACAAACCACAGCCTGAAGCTCTGGTCGCGGGTGACGCGGGAGAGCTGGGTCGGTACGCCGCCAACGCCGTTGGGCAAGGCTTCCGCTTTTGCAATGCCGGGGCGGAAAAAGTCGGACATGTTGAACTGCTTGCTGGCCATCATCAGGTTCGGGCCCTTGATCAACAGCCGCCGCAGGCCACCGATGAAGGCTTCGTTGCGGTCGCCATACCAGGGGCGTTCACCCGCGTTGGCCGAGTCGGAGACCGGCAGTTGCTTGAATTCCCAGCGCTGCTCAATACCGGCGCCGTAGTGGTTCACCTGCGCATTGGCGTTGCAGATCTGAATGAAACCCACATAAAAATCGGCGCCTTCATCAAAGCGGTACTTGAGCGTCGCCCGCACCTCCAGGCTCTTGGACTTCAGGTTCACTTTGCCGGGCGTCTGCGATTCCAGGCGCAGCATACCGGCGGTGGTGGCCGCAAATTTTTCGAGCATGAAAGTGGGCATTGGGGGTTCTCTTTGTGGGGGCCGGACAAGAGTAACCGCAGCCTTTGCGGGGGTCAAAAAATTCGCGCTCCGGTGGCTGGCTGACGGCCTGGACCGCAGCAGCGGGCTGCAGCGGCTGCGGCAGCCCCGGCATCCACCACACAATGCGCAGTTCCTCGATTTGACGCGCGCAAGCTGCAACCCCATGCTGGACTGGATCTTCAAATACAAAGTGCGCGTGCCTGGCGCAGTCAACAAACCCGCGGCGGCTCCACGCGCCGACAAGGCTGAAGCCGCCGCCACGCCGGCCACTGGCATCGCAGGCGCCACGGCCCCCAGCGCCCGCACCAAAAAAAGCAAACCCGCTGCACCTGCTGTGCCTGCGGCCGAATGGGACAGCCGCCTGCAAGCCGCGCTGGACGACGACAGCGCGCTGCTGGCGCTGGCGCAAACCAACGGTGCGCCACTGCAGACCAAGCTGGCTGCCGTCACGGCCCTGGGCAGCGAGAGCGCAGCCAAAGAGGCCGAACGCGCTTTCCGCAACCACGACCGCCGCGTGCACACGCTGGCCAAGCAGCGCGCGCAGGGCATGCGTGCCGAGCGCGAAACACGTGCCAAGGCCGACCAGCTCATCGAAGCAGCCCAGGCCTTGACCGCCGTGCCACACATACCGGTGAACAGCGCGGTGGAACTCGACCACGCCTGGCTGGCGCTTGACGCTGGGCTGCTGCAACCGCAACAGCAGCAAGCTTTTGCTGCGCTGACGGCGCAGCTGTCCACGTTGACCCGGCAACGGGCCGAGCAGGAAGCCACGCTGAAGCGCTGGGCCGGCGACACCCGCCGCGCCACCGAAAACCTGCACACCCTGTGCATCTCGGCGGCCAGCGGCAACGAAACACACCACGTGCTGGCCGACGCGCTGGCCCACGCCCAGGCGCTGACCGACGCCGCGCCGGCGGGTGCTGACGGCACGGCCTTGTGGACGCCGCTGGTTGAAGCGCGGGCCACCGCGCAGGCGCTGACGGCGCGCCTGGTGCTGCTGGACCGGGTGTTGATGGGCAACCCAGGGGCCGAGCCTGCGGCGCCGGCACAGGCCGACGTGCCAGCCGCCCTTGCCGAAGCGGATGCACCACTGGCCGCAGTTTCGGAACCGGAACCGGATCCGGATCCGCAAGAGGCCGCCGGCGCCAGCGCCGCAGCTGATCCTGCCGTCACCGCACCAAGTGATGTTGAGCCTGCCAACCCGGCCCCGCAGCCCCCACCCCGCACAGTCGAACTGCGCCCCGCGCAGCAATGGCAACAGCTGCCCCCGCTGTCCGACAGCCGTCTGGCCGCCTTGCTGGCACAGCGCTTTGAAGCCTGGCAGCGCGAGCAGGACAGCGCGCGCCAGGAGCAACGCGCCGCACGCCGCACGCAGGCCAAAGAACAACAGCGCGCCGTGCGCTCCGAACGCGCCGAAGCGCTGCAGAGCGCGCTGGAAACCGCGCTGGCGCCGGCCGAGGCCAGCCTGGCCCAGGGCCTGGTGGCCGAAACCCACAAGCACCTGTTGGCCATAGACGAGCTGCTGCACGCCGGCGCGCCGGCCGAAACGCTGCGTGCGCGCATCAACCTGCTGCAAGACGGTTATGCCGAATTGCGCGGCTGGCAGCACTGGGCCGGTGGGCGTGCCCGCGACGACCTGACGCAGGAAGCCGTGGCGCTGGCCAACAGCTGCGCGCCCGGGCCCGACGGGCAACTTCCCAAACTGCAGCTAAAGGCCCACGCCGAGCTGATCGACAACCTGCGCGCGCGCTGGCGCGAACTCGACGCCTTGGGCGGCGCCAGCAGCCGCACCCTGTGGCAACGTTTTGATGCCGCACTGAAAACGGCTTATGAGCCGCTGGCGGCACAGAAGGCCGCGCAAAGCGCCGCGCGTGAACAAAATCTGGTGCAGCGCCAGCAGCTGCTTGAAGCCCTGGAAATCGTGGCACTGCCGGTGGTGGAGGCCAGTGATAGCCCCGCCGAGCTGCGGCCCGCGATGGCGGCGCTGGAGCAGTTCCGCGTCGAATGGCGCAAGCTGGGGCCGCTGGAGCACACGGTGCCGCACAAAGCGCGCGAACCCCTGGCTGCGCGCATGGAAAGCGCGCTGCAGCGCTTGCAGGCACCGCTGGACGCGGCTTGGCAGCGCGCGCAGCAGGAACGCCAGTCGCTCATCGAACGCGCGCAGGCCTTGGCGGCGCAGTCACAAGCACAAACACAAGCACAAGCGCCCGCCGAGAAACCTGCTGGCAACCCCAATGCCGCGCCGCCCTACGCCGGGCATCGCGGATCGGGGGTCGACGTGGTGAGCGAGGTGCGCGCCTTGCAGAACCAATGGCAGCAGTGCGCCAAGGCGCTGCCGCTGCCGCGCAATGCTGAAAATGCACTGTGGAGCCAGTTCAGGTCGGCGCTGGACGCCGTGTTTGCGGCCCGCGATGCCGTTTTCAGCGCCCGCGACGCCGAATTCAAAGCCGGCACCGACGAGCGTCTGGCGCTCATCACACGTCTGGAATCCTTGGGGGACGCCAGCGCTGCCGACACACAACGTGCGCTGGCCGAAACGCATGCCCAGTGGCAACGCTGCGGCCCCGCGCCACGCGCCCAGGCCGCAGCGCTGGACGAACGCTTCTGGCGCGCCCAGGAGGCCGCACAACGCTGGCTGGCCGGCAGCCAGCAGCGCAGTTGGCAGGCGCGCTGCGACGCGCTGGTGGCCAAAGTGGCGCTGTGCGAAGCGCAAGAGCGCAGCGCTGCGCCGGCAGCCGACGGCACGGCTGACAA
Organism: Betaproteobacteria bacterium; assembly: GCA_043760045.1. GTDB lineage: Bacteria > Pseudomonadota > Gammaproteobacteria > Burkholderiales > Burkholderiaceae_C > Rubrivivax. Next base: position 1,025 of record JAYUPP010000096.1, on the reverse strand, counting down.
CACAGCTGACAACACAGCTGAAACCGCAGCCGAATCCGCGGCTGAAACCGCAGCCAACACCAAGGCAGCTGCCTGGGCTGCACTGCTGCCCTTGCCCGACGCATGGGAAACCGCGCTGCAACAGCGCGCTGGTTTGACGGCCGTCACCAGCCCACACAGCAAGCTGAGTTTCGATGCGGTGTTGTTGCAACTGGAAGCAGCCTGGAACCTGCCGTCACCGCCCGAGCGCGCCGCCGCGCGGCGCGACCTTCAACTGCAGGCCATGAAAGCGGCGCTGGAAACCCGCCGTGCCAGCGCGGCCGGCGCCGGGGCCGCCGCCACCACGCCCGAAGGGTGGCTGGCCGAGGCCCTGCGGCGCCCGCCGCAGGACAAAGAGCAGCGCGAGCGCCTGCAAGCCGTGCTGACGGCCTTGCGCGAGCAAGGCCCGGCAGGCACGGGAACGCCCACACCCGCCCGCACGCCGGCCCAAAAGACGCAGCGCACACGTTGATGCAGGCTCGGTGGGCGGGCTCTTTCACGTTGTTGTCACCCACGCCGGTTCGGCGAAAACCTGGCCTTGCAGTTTGACGGCAGCAACACCGCTGCCGACCATGGCTGGGTGCACACCGGTGGCCACCCGCGCAGCGCCAGGGTGGTGATCCGCAGAACCTGCGCTGACGAGATCGGCAGCTGAAGCTGGGTCGCCCGGCCCGGGCACAGAATCATGGGCTCAACACCCCCGTGAGGAAAGCTGTCGTGGCCAAAGACTTTTCGCAGATGGAGGACAGCAACCGCTCGTCCAACCTGAACATCCATGACGTGAGCGCCCCCTCGCGGCGCGAACTGCTGCGCGGCAGCAGTGCCGTGGCGCTCAGCCGCTTGCTGTCGCCGCTTGCGCTGGGCCGTGTTGCGGGTCTCTCTGCGGGCCTGTCCGCAGGCCTTGCAGGTTGTGCATCGGGCCTGGGCCGGGGCGGCGCGAAACTGGGCTTTCAAAGTGTGCCTGCTTCGACCTCAGACGCCGTGACGCTGCCCCCCGGCTACAGCGC
>JAYUPP010000095.1:0-4696 GCA_043760045.1 Betaproteobacteria bacterium | reverse complement strand
GGCGAGCAGCAGATGTGCGCCATCGGCCGCGCCTTGATGGCGAATCCGAAAATGGTGCTGCTGGACGAACCCAGCATGGGCCTGGCGCCGCAAATCGTCGAGGAAGTGTTCGAGATCGTCAAAGACCTGAACCAGCGCGAGAAAGTCACCTTTCTGCTGGCCGAGCAGAACACCAACATGGCGCTGCGTTATTCAGACTACGGCTACATCCTGGAAAACGGCCGCATCGTGATGGACGGCGAGGCCAAGGCGCTGCGCGAAAACGAAGACGTGAAAGAGTTTTATCTGGGCATGGGTGGCGGCGACCGCAAAAGTTTCAAAGGCGGCAAAAGCTACAAGCGCCGCAAACGCTGGTTGAGCTGACCCTCAAACGGTGCAGCATGTGATGAACGACGATGACCTGGGTGCATTTCCACAACCGCCCTTCAAGGCTTTCGATGCGCTGGAGCAGATCAAACGCAGCCTGCGCGACCTGAAGCTGGCCGAACGTGGCCAAGGTTTTGAATTGCGCGGCAAGCCCGTGCTGGAATTGCGCCTGGACGACAACCAAATCAACGTGCGCATCGCACGCAAACTGGCACTGACACCCGAATGGGACCGTCAGGCCGTCAACAGCACCACCAGCCAACGCAAGCTGCTCGACGAAATCAAGCGCCGACTGGAGCGCTGGCAAGACGTTGACTGATAACTGCTGCCGCTTCAGCCGCATCATCCGTTTTCAGCCGCGCTGGCTGCACCCATCAAACACCGCCCCGGGAGTGGCGCCATGAGTACATCAATTGACACCGCAGCAGAACAGCGCGGTTTGGATACCCATTTGGAACAGCGCGAACCCGCCACCCGCGAAGCGGCACTGATGGCCGCGCTGCCGGGCCTGGTGCGCGCCGCGCAGGGACTGCCGGCTTACGCCGATCGTATGGCCGGCACCGTTGCCCAGGCCGTGAATTCGCGCGCCACGCTGGCGCAATTGCCGGTGACGCGCAAACACGAGTTGCTGCAACGCCAACAAGCCCACCGCAGCAGCGACCCCTTCGGCGGCTTTTCAGCCCTGGGCTGGCAAGCCCTGCAGCACACGCGCGCCCTGCGACCGGCGCGCCGTGTCTTCCAGTCACCCGGACCGATCTACGAACCCGAAGGCCACGGCTTCGACTATTGGCGCGCCGCACGCGCCATGCGCGCTGCCGGTTTCGTGGCCGGCGACCTGGTGCACAACAGCTTCAGTTATCACCTGACACCCGGCGCCTGGTTCATGGACAGCGGCGCCCAGGCGCTGGGCTGCACCGTGTTCCCGGGCGGGGTGGGCAACACCGAATTGCAGCTGCAGGCCATGGAACATCTGCGCCCCGACGCGTATGCCGGCACGCCCAGCTTCTTGCGCATCCTGGTAGAAAAAGCAGCCGAGACCGGCGTCAGCCTCGCCAGCTTGAGAAAGGCGCTCGTCAGCGGTGAAGCCTTTCCGCCCAGCCTGCGCGACTGGTTGCAGGAAAAAGGCATACACGCTTACCAAGCCTATGCCACCGCCGAAGCCGGTGTCATCGCATTCGAGACCTCCGCAAGGCAAGGCCTGGTGGTGGACGAAGGCGTGATTCTGGAAATCGTGCGGCCGGGCAGCGGCGAAACGCTGCCCGATGGCGAGGTTGGCGAAGTGGTGGTCACGGTGCTGAATGCCGACTACCCGATGCTGCGCCTGGGCACCGGCGACTTGAGCGCGGTGCTGCCCGGGCTTTGCCCCACAGGCCGCACCAACACGCGCATCAAAGGCTGGCTGGGGCGCGCCGACCAAACGGCCAAAGTGCGCGGCATGTTTGTGCACCCCAGCCAGGTTGCCGAAGTGCTGAAACGCCACCCCGGCATCACCCGCGCGCGGCTGGTGGTGCAGGGCGAGATGGCCAACGACCGCATGACCCTGCACGTTGAAAGTGGCGCAGACACCACAGGCCTGGCCGACAGCCTGGCCACTGCCATGCGCGAACTGACCAAACTGCGCGCCGACATCGTGCTCGCCGCGCCCGGCACGCTGCCCAACGACGGCAAAGTCATAGACGACCAGCGCAGTTACGCCTGAGAGCATCCCAGGCCCCTGTCGGCGTTCCTTCAAGGGTGCGGGCTTGGGGTGAGCGCCCCGCAGGCGCTACGTACTTTCCACGCCGCCCTGTCATCGCCGATGGCTACGATGCGTTAGACACGCGCCTTGATTCGTCCATTTCTCTCGTCACCAAACCCGGAAACCGCCCCATGAAGCCCACCCCCATCGCCACCCTCTGCGCCGCCCTGGCCGCCGGCCTGCTGGCCAGCACGGGCGCAGCCGCCTACCCTGACAAACCCATCACCATCATCGTGCCGTTCGCCGCCGGCGGCCCCACCGACAAAGTGGCGCGCGACTTCGCCGAGGCCATGCGCAAACCGCTGGGCGGCGCCACCCTGGTGGTTGAAAACGTGGGCGGCGCCGGTGGCACCCTGGGCGCTGCGAAAGCGGCAAAGTCTGCCAACGACGGCCACACGCTGCTGCTGCACCACATCGGCATGGCCACCTCGCCAGGCATGTACCGCAAGATGTCCTACGACACGCTGGGCGAGGTTGAGTACGTCGGCATGATCAACGATGTGCCGATGACGCTGCTGGGCCGCAAGACTTTGCCGGCCGCCAGCTACAGCGACCTGACGAAGTGGATCAACGACAACAAAGGCAAGATCAACCTGGCGCATGCGGGCCTGGGTTCGGCCTCGCACCTTTGTGGTTTGATGTTCCAGAACGCCATCAAGGTGGACATGACCACGGTGCCTTACAAAGGTACCGCACCCGCGATGAACGACTTGCTGGGCGGCCAGGTCGACCTGATGTGCGATCAGACCACCAACACCACCGGCCAGATTGCTGCCGGTGCCGTGAACGCCTACGCTGTCAGCACCACGAAGCGCTTGAGCACGCCCGCGCTGGCCAAATTGCCGACGCTGGACGAGTCGGGCCTGAAAGGCTTCAGCGTCAGCATCTGGCACGGTCTTTACGCCCCCAAAGGCACGCCCAAGGCGGTGGTGGACAAGCTGAACGCCGCGCTGAAAGAGGCGCTGAAAGACCCCGAGTTCGTCAAGCGCCAGGAAGCCCTGGGCGCCGTGGTGGTGACCGATGGCCGCGTCAACCCGGCAGACCACAAAAGGTTCGTTGCCGCCGAAATCGACAAGTGGGGCGCAGTCATCAAGGCTGCAGGGCAGTACGCCGACTGAGGACATGAGGATGCGCCTGCGCGCATCCGAATGCCGAAGGAGGAGCTGGCGCCTGCAAGCGCCGGCGCGGCCTGCAAGGCGACTGAGGACATAAGGATGCGCCTGCGCGCATCCGAATGCCGAAGGAGGAGCCGGCGCCTGCAAGCGCCGGCGCGGCCTGCAAGGCGACTGAGGACATGACCCGGCCTGACGGGGCCGTCACCTGAGCGTCACCTGAGAGTTCAACGCAAAAAAGGCCACCCTTGCCGGTGGACTTTTTTTCCGCAGTGCGGTTCAGTTCAGCCGAATGGGAATCGTCACTGGCCCGTCGTTGACGAGGTGCACCTGCATATCGGCGCCAAATTCTCCTTGCGCCACATCAGGGTGACGCTCACGTGCCATCCGCACCAATTCGTCAAACAGTGCCCGCCCGACTGCGGGTGGCGCCGCGGCGGTGAAACTGGGCCGGTTGCCGCCCGACACATCGGCGGCCAGCGTGAACTGGCTGACCAGCAGCAAGCCGCCGGCCACGTCCTGCAAACTGCGGTTCATCTTGCCGTTGTCGTCGCTGAAGACGCGCAGCTTCAGCAGCTTGTCCACGAGCCTCGAAGCCACCTGCGGCGTGTCGGTGGGTTCGGCGCAGACCAGCACCAAGAGGCCCGGGCCGATGGCACCCACCGTGAGCCCTGCCACCTCTACCCGGGCTTGCAGCGCACGCTGCACCAGCGCGATCAAATCAAATCTTTCGCGTCGTCGAAGTGTGCTTCCACGTCCAGCGGCAGCAGCTGTATGGTGGCACGCAGGCCTGGCACAGCGCTCATCAAGGCCTGCTCCACACTGGCGCGCACAGTCGCCGCGCGGCCCAGCGTCCAGACCGCCGGCATGTGCATGTGCAAGTCCACAAAACAACGCTGGCCGGCGCGGCGCGTCACCAGGTGGTCAAAGCGGATGGCATGGTGCTCAAAGTTTGCCAACACCTTGTCGATTTCGCTGCGCGCATCGGCATCCAGCGCCTCGTCCATCAAACCACCGGCTGATTGCCACACGAGCCGCACGCCTTCACGCAGGATGTTCAGCGCCACGGCGATGGCGAGCACGGGGTCCAGCCACAACCACCCCGTGGCTTGCACGGCCAGCAGGCCGGCCACCACGCCGGCTGAGGTCCAGACATCAGTAAACAGATGGCGGGCGCCGCCCTCCAGCGCCACCGAACGCGCCTGGCGCGCCTTGCGCAGCATGCTGTATGCCAGCGCGCCGTTTATCACCGAACTGATCACCGACAGCATGATGCCCAGGCCCACCGCCTGCAGCGGCTGCGGGTTCAAGAGGCGCTGCACGGCGGCCCAAACGATGCCGAGTGCGACCACCAAGATCAACACCCCTTCAAAGCCGCTTGAGAAGTATTCGGCCTTGTGGTGGCCGTAGGGGTGGTGGTCGTCGGGTGGCCGCGCGGCCACCGTCACCATGGCCAGCGCGAACATCGCCCCGGCCAGGT
>JAYUPP010000094.1:0-12928 GCA_043760045.1 Betaproteobacteria bacterium | reverse complement strand
GCGCGTGGCGGTGGTGGGTTTGTCAGCCGGCGCCAGCATGGCCGCGCTGCTGGCAACGCGGCACCCTGGGCGGTTCCGCGCCGTGGTCATGCATTCGGGCATACCACCGGGCATGGCGCATTCAGGCCTGTCGGCGCTGGGCGCCATGCAGGGCCGGCGCGCACTGCCGTTGCCGCGCGCCGCGCCGGCCCTGCTGCAAGTCGGCTGGCCGCCGCTGCTGGTGATTCATGGCGATGCCGACACCGTGGTGGCGCCGGCTAACGGGCGCGCTGCAGCGCTGGCCTGGGCGCAAGCGGCGGGCTCGGCGGGCTTGGCTGCCGGCACCGGCACCGGCATTGCGCGCAGGGTTCAACGCGGCAAGCGCCATGCAATGGCGGTCACCGACTTCAAGCACCAGGGCCGCACGGTGGCCACCTGGGTGGCGGTAGACGGCTTGCAACACGCCTGGAGCGGCGGTGCTGCCCGCCTGCCCTTCAGCGACGCGCGTGGCCCTGACGCGTCACGCATGGCGTGGGCTTTTGCCGCCCGGCAATTTCTCTTGTCCTGAGGTAGGACGGGGCGTCGGGCGTCGTCAGCCAGCGACCCGTTGCGCTGCGGCATTTCGTAACAGGCGCTGCAACGGTGCGACGGCGCACAGAGCAGGGCTTGCGCTGCACCTACGGTTGGAACCGGAAGCTGTATGTGAATGCGGCTGTTCCACAGAGTCTGGTCGACACGCCGAAGCTCGGTGGTGTTCGTCCGGAAGCCGTCCCATCACCCTTTGATGAAAGTGCCCCAATGAAGACCTCTTTTTATCCACAGGCCGCGCGCCACCAGCCCCGGCATAAGCGTTTGGCCATCGCGCTGGGCTCGGCAGGCCTTGGCTTGGCCGCACTGGTCACCGCACCATCGGCCTTGGCGTCAAGCCACCGCGAAGCGCCCTACATCACCAGCGCCCCCAAGCTGGATGCCACCGACCTGTACCTGTTCCGCAGTTATGAGACCGGCCGCCAGAACTTCGTCACCGTGCTGGCCAATTACATGCCCTTCCAAGACCCGCAGGGCGGCCCGAACTTCTACATGTTCAGCCCCGAAGCGCTGTATGAAATTCACATCGACAACAACGGCGATGCGAATGAAGACATCACCTTCCAGTTCCGCTTCAACAGCACCTCGAAAGCCACCGCGCTGACGGTGGGTGGCAAGTCGGTGAAGATCCCGCTCATCAACAGCGGTGTCATCGCGGGTGTCAACCCCGCAGCACTGAACGTGCGCGAAACCTTCACGGTGGATGTGTTGCGCAATGGCCGCCGCACCGCGCGCAGCAGCGTCACGAATTCGGCCGGCGGTGGCAGCACCTTCGACAAACCGGTGGACAACATCGGCGACAAGACTTTTGGCGGCACCTCCGGCTACGCCACCTATGCCAACCAGCATGTGTATGACGTCGTCATACCGGGTTGCAGCACACCCGGCCGCGTGTTTGTGGGCCAGCGCAAAGAGCCCTTCTACATCGCGGTGGGCCGCGCCTTCGACCTTTTCAACCTGAACCCGCTGGGTGCTGAAGTGGGTGGCAACAACAACGACCTGGAAGGCAAAAACGTCAGCACGCTGGCGATGGAATTGCCCATCAGCTGCCTGACCGCCGGCACCGACCCCGTGATTGGTGCCTACACCACCGCCAGCCTGCGCCAGGGCCGGGTGCTCAACGGCGCGCCCGCCACCGGCTTGAACAACGTCGCGCGCGGTGGCGGCGCCTGGACCCAGGTGTCGCGCCTGGGCATGCCGCTCGTCAACGAGCTCATCATCGGCATCGACGACAAGGACAAATTCAACGCCTCGAAGCCGAAGGACGACGCCAGCAAATTCTCTGACTACGTCACCAACCCGGTGCTGCCGGCGCTGATTCAAACGCTGTTCCCGGCCGCACTGGCGCCCACCAACTTCCCGCGCACCGACCTGGTTGAGGTGTTCCTGAAGGGCATCAAGGGCGTCAACCAGCCCACCACCGTGGTGGCGGCTGAAATGCTGCGCTTGAACACGTCCATCGCCGTTACGGCAGCCGGTGCGCAGAACGCACTGGGTGTGGCGGGTGGCGACAACGCCGGCTTCCCGAACGGCCGCCGTCCGGCCGACGACGTGGTGGACCTTTCACTGCGTGTGGCCATGGGCGCGCTGTGTGTGCTGACGGGCCCGACAGACACCCTGAAGGTGGGCTGCGCACCGGCCAATGCACCGGCCGGTGGCCTGGCGCTGACTGACGGTGTGCGCAAAACGGCCGCCAACTACGGCGTTAGCTTTCCGTACCTGACAACGCCGTTGCCAGGCAACCTGAACCCACCCGCTGCCGCTGGCACGGTGTTCCCGTGAGGTCAGCATGAAAAACCCAAGAAACTGGTTGGTGGTGTCCGGGTTGGCCGTGACCCTGAGCTTGACGGGCTGTTTTGACGGCGATGACGACGACGACGTGGCCACGCCGGTCAGCACCGAAGTGCCGGCCAGTGCCGGCGTCAGCGGCGCGGCTTTTGTGAGCTATCTGCTCGGCTTGTCGGGCAGCGACGAGACCTCAGAGCCCTTGACGTTGAACGACGCGCTGGTGGTTCCGGCTGAAGAAAGTTCGGAACCTGCGCCTCTGACGTGAACGTGGGGCGCGCCTGATGGGCGCGCCCTTTTTTTCGGTTGTTGCGTCTTGTTCGATATGCGGAGAACTCAGGCCATGAACTTCATCACCACCGTTGACAAAACCAAGCTCTACTTCAAAGACTGGGGCCGTGGGCGCCCGGTCATCCTGCTGCACGGTTGGCCACTGTCTTCAGACAGCTGGGACGACCAGGCCAAGGCGATTGCCGATGCCGGTTTCCGTGCCATTGCCTATGACCGGCGGGGCTTTGGCCGTTCGTCACAGCCTTATGCCGGCTATGACTACGACACCCTGGCCGATGACCTGGCTGCGGTGATTGAACATACCGGCGCCCAAGACGCCACGCTGATGGGCTTTTCGATGGGCGGCGGCGAGGTGGCGCGCTACATGTCCAGGCATGCCGGCCGCTCGGTCGCGCAAGCGGCGCTGATTGCTTCGGTGGTGCCCTTCATGCTGGAAACCAGCGACAACCCGGCTGGTACCGACCAGGCTACCTTCGACGAAATGACCCAAGGCATGACCGCAGACCGTGCGAAGTTCTTCGGCGCCTTCTTCAAGGATTTTTTCGGCGTTGGCTTGTTGTCGCATCCGGTCAGCGACGAGCTGCTGCAGTGGGCGTGCACGGTGTCGATGCAGGCGGGTTTGACGGCCACTCTGGGCTGCGCCAAGTCGTTCGCCACCACCGACTTCCGCCCCGACCTGGCGGCCTTCAGAGTGCCCACGCTCATCATCCACGGCACCGACGACAAGACGGTGCCCATCGAAGCTGCGGGGCGCGCTGCTGCGCGTGGCATCAAGCAGTCCACGCTGATTGAATACGAAGGCGCACCACACGGCCTGTTTGCCACCCACAAGGCCCGGCTGAACGAAGACTTGCTGAAGTTCCTGCGCCAGTAACGCCCGTTCACGCCCGTTCACGCGCGTTCATGCGCGGCGCCCGCAGAAGTGCGCAGAAGTGCGCTGGAGTGCGCTGGAGTGCGCTGGAGCGCGCTGGAGCGCGCTGGAGTGCACATCCGCATTCTGTGTTCCAATTGGAATCTAACTAGATTCCAATTGGAGTTCATAAGCATGCGCAAAACGGCGCTGGAAAACCGGCCCAAGGCCGGTGAGACCGAGAAGATGACGGTCAACGTGGGCGTGGTCGATCTCGGCCATGTGGACCTGCTGGTGCAGGAAGGTTTTTATGCCAACCGCTCTGACGTGGTGCGCACCGCGCTGCGCAACCAGCTGGCGCTGCATGCCGAAACGCTGAAACAGACGGTGCTGCGCAAGACACTGGCGGTGGGCTTGCAGCACTACAGCCGCGCCGACCTGGAACAGGCCGTGGCAGCGGGCCAGCGGCTGCAGGTGCAGGTGGTGGGCCTGGCGCGCATTGCCGAAGACGTGCCGCCCGAACTGGCGCGCGCAGCCATTGCATCGGTAACGGTGCTGGGCGCGTTCCAGGCCAGCAGCGCCGTGCGCGCGGCGTTGGCCGACCGCGTGCGCTGACCACGTCCGCTAAGCCCCGCAACAGCTTCTTGTTCATCTGTCTGACCAACACCGAAATGAAAACCTTCAGCGACTTACTAACGTCAAAAGTTAATGCAACAGCGATCAACGACACGATCCAGCGCGCGCTGTCAGCGGCGGGTTTGCAGAGCGCGTCGGGCCCGCTGCGCACCGTCACCGACACCATCCGCAATGCGTTGGCATCGGCCGGGTTGCACAGCGCTGCGGCAGTGCCGCCTGCAGACCCGGCCACCAGGGCAGGCAGCCATGTGATCGATGTGCAGGCCCGTGTGGTGAGCAACGACGACGGCGGCAATGGCCTTCGCCAGGCGCCCACCGGGGCAGACGCCGAACGTCGTTCTGAAGCGCCACTTTCATCAGGCCCGGCCCCTGCACCCGGCCGCTTCACTGCACACCGCTACTGCAGCGCCAACGGCACGCTGGCCTACAAACTCTATGTGCCTGCGCTTTCAGCAGTTTCTGCCGATGCTGCAGCAGGCCTGCGGCCACTGGTGGTGATGCTGCACGGCTGCACGCAGTCGGCCGACGACTTTGCCGCCGGCACGCAGATGAACCGCCTGGCCGATGCACATGGCTTTTTGGTGGTCTACCCCGAACAGGCCAGCGACGCCAACGCGTCACGCTGCTGGAACTGGTTCAGGCCACAAGACCAGGCACGCGACGGCGGTGAACCGGCACTGATTGCCGGCGTTGTGCGCGAGGTGGGGGCGGTGCAAGGTGTGGACCCGCGCCGTGTGTTTGTGGCCGGGCTGTCTGCTGGCGCCGCCATGGCCGTGGTGCTCGGGCAAACCTACCCGGAAGTGTTTGCGGCCGTGGGTGCCCACTCGGGCCTGCCTTACGCCAGCGCGCAAGACGTTCCGTCGGCGCTGGCGGTGATGAAAGGCGGGCGCAGCGGGCTGCCAGGCTTGCCGCGCACATCGGCAGCGCGCAGCGCGCAGGTGCTGCAGCCGGTGCCGCTGATTGTTTTCCATGGCGACCGCGACCACACGGTGCAGCACAGCAACGGCGAAGCAATGGTCGAGCAGGCGGGCCGGGCTTTTGCAGCGGCTGCGGCGCCGGGCGGTCTGTCGGTGAGCACCCAAGACGGTGTCGCCGCGGGTGGCCGCCGCTACCGCCGCCAGCGTTGGGCCGACGAAACGGGACAGGTGCAGATGGAGAGCTGGACGGTGCACGGTGCCGGACATGCCTGGTCGGGCGGTAACGCGCAGGGCAGCTACACCGACGGCGCGGGCCCCGATGCTTCGGCCGCGATGCTGCGCTTTTTCCTGGCGCTGCCGCGCGCCGGCAGCGCCTGAGCAGGGGCTTGCGCTTGACGTTGCGCTTGACGTTGCGCTTGACGTTGTGCTGGGCGATGCGCAATGCAGTGCGCGCACCTGGTTTTGTGCCGGGCCTTGCACCGGCGCCCCCGCCTGCACTGCGCCGCTCACCCCTTCACTGTTGCGCAGCTGCACGAATGGCCCCGTCACAAAGCCTGGCGCACAACGCGCTGCAAGACCTGGTGCTGTTTGTCGAAGTGGCGCGCAGACGCTGTTTCAGCCGTGGCGCGCAGGCGCTGGGGCTGTCAGCGGCCACCCTGTCCCGACGCATCGCGCGGCTGGAAGCCGAAGCGGGCGTGCGGCTCTTCAACCGCACCACCCGACGCGTTGAACTCACAGGCCACGGCAGCCGCAGCGTCGGCATGTTTGCGGCGCAAGCTTGCACGCTGGTCAAGGGCGTGAAGCAGGCACTGGTTCAGCAGGGTTGCGGTTTTATGCCGGCGCTGCTGCAGGCCATGGGTGAATACGATCTGGTGGCTTTTTGGTGGCTTTTGTGGACGGGCGCCTGTTTGTGGGCGACCGCGCGGGCGACTTGACGCCGCAGCGGCCCACCCGCTGGTGCCGCGTTGACGCTCTGACGCGTTTTGGCCGGCGCGCATTGCGGGCGGCCCTGCGTGCAAGCGCCACAATGCGCGGCCCCCCCCGACAGTCAAGCTTTTCACGCTGGCGGGCCCCTTGTCCCTGACGCGCTGCGCGTCTGCCTGGAGACCCCTCAACATGTTTTCGCACATCATGATCGGCACCAACAACCTTGAAAAAGCCAAGTCGTTTTACGACGGCTTGCTCGCCACGCTGGGCGTGCCTGCGGGCATGGTGGACCGCCACCGCGTGTTCTGGCGCACGCCGGCCGGCGTGTTTTCCGTCACCCAGCCCATCGACGGCAAACCGGCCACCGTGTGCAACGGCGGCACCATCGGTTTTGCCTGCGAGTCGCCCGAGCAACTGCGGGCCTGGCATGCCGCCGGCCTGGCCCACGGCGGCACGGCCTGCGAAGACCCGCCCGGCCTGCGTGAAGGCCCCAGTGGCAAGATGCACCTGGCGTATCTGCGTGACGTGGACGGCCACAAGATCTGCGGCCTGTACCGCGTGCCGCGCGTCTGATCCCACCCGGAGCCACCCGCATGAAGACCGCGAAGAAGTTTGCCTCGCAGGCCGACCTGGAAGAGAAAAAGGTCAGCTTCACGCGGCTGTCTGAACACGCCTGGGCGTACACGGCCGAAGGCGACCCGAACACCGGCATCGTCATCGGCGACGACGCGGTGCTGGTGGCCGACACGCAGGCCACGCCGGCGATGGCCGCCGACGTGATACGCCGCATTCGTGAAGTCACCGACAAACCCATCAAGTACGTCGTGCTGACGCATTACCACGCGGTGCGCGTGCTCGGCGCCAGCGCCTATCAGCCGCAGCAAATCCTGGCCAGCCAGGACACTTATGACCTCATCGCCGAGCGCGGCGAGGCCGACAAGGCGAGCGAGATTGGCCGCTTCCCGCGCCTCTTCCGTAACGTCGAAACGGTGCCTGCCGGCATGACCTGGCCGACCATCACCTTCAAGGGCCAGATGACTTTGTGGCTCGGCAAACTGGAAGTGCAGCTGCTGCAGCTGGGCCGGGGCCACACCAAGGGCGACACGGTGGTGTGGCTGCCGCAAGACCGTGTGCTGCTGTCAGGCGACCTGGTGGAATTCGATGCCACGCCTTATGCCGGTGATGCTTATTTCAAAGACTGGCCACAGACGCTGCAGAACCTGGCGGCCTTGAAGCCGCTGGCGCTGGTGCCCGGGCGCGGGCCGGCCTTGATGGGCGAAACGCGGGTAGCGCAGGGCCTGGAATCAACACGCGCGTTTGTCTCTGACCTCTACGCCAGCGTTCAGGCCGGTGCCGCTGCCGGCAAGGACCTGAAAACCGTCTACCGCGAAACCTGTGCGGCATTGCAGCCCGCTTATGGCCACTGGGTCATCTTCGACCACTGCATGCCCTTTGATGTGACACGCGCTTATGACGAAGCCACGCAGTTTGCCGAACCGCGCATCTGGACTGCAGAACGTGACCGGCTGATGTGGGAAACGCTGGAAAGCTGACAGCGCAGCAGGCTGTGCCCATGACCCCATGACCACCGCTGCCGCCACGGCAGGCGTTGACACCCCAGCCGCAGCGCTGGGCTACGACAGCGACAGCCGCACCATCCAGGCGCATGCCTACCCTTACCAACGCAGCGCCGACCAGGATGCGGCGCAGCCGGTGCGGCACCCGGTGGTGGTGGTGGGCGCCGGGCCGGTGGGCTTGAGCCTGGCCATCGACCTGGCGCAGAGGCTGCAGGTCACCGGCCAGCGTGTGCTGGTGCTGGACAACGACCACCGGCTGTCCACCGGTTCACGCGCCATTTGTTTTGCCAAGCGAACGCTGGAAGTGTGGGACCGTCTGGGCGTCGGCCACGCCATGTGCAAGAAGGGCGTGCAATGGCATGTGGGCAAGGTTTTTTTCGGCACCGAAAGGCTGTACCAGTTCGACCTGCTGCCCGAACCCGGCCATGAGCGGCCGGCTTTCATCAACCTGCAGCAGTACTACGCCGAGGCCTACCTGGCGGTGCAAGCCGCAACCCTGCCTAACCTTGAAATTCGCTGGCACAGCACGGTGGCGGCGCTGCAGCAAACGGCCGATGGCGTGCAGCTCGGCATCGACACACCCGAAGGTCGCTACGCCGTGCTGGCGGGCTTTGTGGCGGCCTGCGACGGCGCACGTTCACCGCTGCGCGCGCTGCTCGGCCTGCAGAGCAAAGGCCGCAGCTTCCGCGACCGATTTCTGATTGCCGACGTGCGCATGCAGGCCGACAGCCTGGCCACGGGCCGCCCCGAGACCGGCGCCAGCCCCCTGGGGGGGCAGCGCAGCGGCGCAGTCGCCAGCGCGGGGGCTCACCACCTTCCGGCCGAGCGCTGGTTCTGGTTCGACCCGCCCTTCCATCCCAACCAGAGCGTGCTGCTGCACCGCCAGCCTGACGGGGTGTGGCGCATCGACTTCCAGCTCGGCTGGGACGCCGACCCGGAAGCGGAAAAAAAGCCCGAACGCATCGTGCCGCGTGTGCAGGCCATGTTGCAACAGGCCCTCGGCCGCGACATGCCTTTTCAGCTGGAATGGGCCAGCGTCTACACCTTCGCCTGCCAGCGCATGGACCGCTTTCGCCACGGGCGGGTGTTGTTTGCCGGTGACGCCGCGCACGGCGTGTCGCCTTTTGGCGCGCGCGGCGCCAATTCCGGCGTGCAGGACGCTGAAAACCTGGCCTGGAAACTGGCGGCCGTGCTGCGCGGCGCGGCGCCCGATGCGCTGCTGGACAGCTACTGCAGCGAACGTGTGGCCGCTGCTGACGAGAACTTGCTGAATTCCACCCGCTCAACCGACTTCATCACGCCCAAAAGCGAAGTCAGCCGCTTGTTCCGCGACGCGGTTTTGCAGCTGTCGAAAAGCTTCGCTTTTGCGCGCACGCTGGTCAACAGCGGCCGTTTGTCGGTGCCGACCACGCTGCACGGCTCGGTGCTGAACACCCCCGACGTCGATGTGTTTGCCGGCCTGCTGGTGCCCGGTGCGCCGGCCGTGGACGCACCGGTGTTGCAGCCCGATGGCAGCGCTGGCTGGCTGCTGCGGCACCTGGGCGCCGGCTTCACGCTCTTGCTGGCCGCAGGCCCGGGCACGGCTGACCTGTGCGCCGCGCTGCAGCGCGCCGGCCCGCTGCCACTGCCACTGAAAACACTGACCGTGGCACGGCAGGAAAGCCCCGGGTGGCCCCGGCAGGGCGCCGACACCGCCGCTGATATCTTTGACACCAGCGGCCTGCTCACCCAGCGCTACGACCTGCAGCCCGGCACCGCCGTGCTGCTGCGCCCCGACCAGCATCTGTGTGCACGCTGGCGCCGGGCTGACGTTGCAACGGTGCAGCACGCCGTGCGCCGCGCGCTGGCGTTGACCTGAAAGGATTTCCGCAATGGAACTGGTGACACACCCCAACCTGTCGGCGCCCGACGATTTTTACGAAGCGCTGATCGAAGCCCACCAAGACCTGGGCACGGCGCAGAGCCACGCGCTGAACGCGCGCCTGGTGCTGCTGCTGGCCAACCACATTGGCGCGTTGCCGGTGCTGCGCCAGGCACTGCAGGCGGCGCGCCATTCGGCACCCGAGGTTCACGATGCCTGAATCCATTCCCCGGCTTTATCAAAGCGGCTTTGGCAACACCTTCGCCAGCGAAGCCGTGCCCGGTGCCCTGCCGGTGGGCCGCAACAGCCCGCAGCAGGTGACGCATGGCCTTTACGCCGAGCTGCTGTCGGGCAGCGCCTTCACCGCGCCGCGCCACCACAACCAGCGCAGTTGGCTCTATCGCCGCCAGCCTTCGGTGGTGGTGGGCGGCTACAGCGCCTACAGCGTGCAGGGCGTGCTGGGTGCGCAATGTGCAGGGGCGCACCCGCACCTGAAAACCGGCGCTGCGGCTGGTGTGGCCGCGCCGCCCAACCCCATGCGCTGGCACCCGCTGCCGGTGCCCGAGACCCCCTGCGACTTCATCGACGGCCTGCGCACCATCGTCGTCAACGGTGATGCTGACGCGCAGAGTGGCATGGCGGCGCACGTGTATCTGGCCAACCGCTCGATGGTGCAGCGTGTTTTGGTCAACGCCGACGGCGAACTGCTGCTGGTGCCGCAACAAGGCGCACTGACGATCACCACCGAGCTGGGTGTGCTGGACGTGGCACCCGGCGAGATTGCACTCTTGCCGCGCGGCCTGGCCTTCAGCGTGGCGGTGCAGGGCCCCGCACGCGGCTATGTCTGCGAAAACTACGGCGCGCCCTTTCGCTTGCCCGAACTGGGCCCCATCGGCAGCAATGGCCTGGCCAATGCGCGTGACTTTCAGGCGCCGGTGGCGGCTTTCGATGCTGCTTCAGCAGGCGCCTGGCAGATCGTCAAAAAATACGGCGGCACCTTGTGGCAGGCGCAGTCAGCACACAGCCCCTTCAACGTGGTGGCCTGGCACGGCACGCTGGCGCCGTTGAAATACAACACGGCGCACTTCATGACCCTCGGCTCGATCAGCCACGACCACCCCGACCCTTCCATCTTCACCGTGCTGACGAGTGCCAGCGACACCCCCGGCAGCGCCAATTGCGACTTCGTGATCTTTCCGCCGCGCTGGCTGGTGATGGAAAACACCTTTCGCCCGCCCTGGTTTCACCGCAACCTGATGAGCGAATTCATGGGCCTGGTGCAGGGCCAGTACGACGCCAAACCCGAAGGTTTCAAGCCCGGTGGCATGAGTCTGCACAACAGCATGGTGCCGCACGGCCCCGACCTGGAAGCCTTCAACAAAGCCAGCACCGCCGTGCTGGCGCCGCACAAGCTGGCCGACACGCTGGCCTTCATGTTCGAGAGCCGCTGGCGTTTTTTGCCGACGGCATTTGCGCTGAACTGCGGTGCACTGGACGGCAGTTATGCCGCTTGTTGGGCCGGGCTGGATGACCGCTTCAAAGTGCTGTGATGGAAGCGCCGTGCCCGCCGCCCTTGCCGCCCGTCACCGCCTGCCCGTTGCAGCCATTGCCCGCTTATCGCGAATACCCCGTTGATGAAATGGAAAAGCGCGCGCAGGCCTTTTACGCCGACCTCGCGCGCCGCCGCACGGTGCGCCACTTTGACAGCCGCGCCGTGCCGCGCGCGGTGATTGAAAACGGCCTGCGGGCCGCCGGCACCGCGCCCTCGGGCGCCAACCAGCAGCCCTGGTTCTTCAGCGTCATCACCGCGCCTGAACACAAGAGGCGGGTGCGTGAAGCGGCCGAACATGAAGAGCAGACGTTCTACAACCAACGTGCACCGCAGGCATGGCTGGAGGCGCTGGCGCCGCTGGGCACCGACTGCAACAAGCCCTTCCTGGAAGACGCGCCGGTGCTGATAGCCATCTTTGCGCAGAAGTACGGCGTGCACAAAGCGGGCCCGCGTGAAGGCGAAAAATTCAGCCACTACTACGTGCCCGAATCGGTGGGCATCGCTGCCGGCTTCCTGATCGCCGCGCTGCACCACGCCGGTTTGGCGACCCTCACCCACACCCCCAACCCGATGGCTTTCCTGAACCGCCTGTGTGACCGCCCGGCGTCAGAAAAGCCCGTCATCCTGCTGGTGGTGGGCTACCCGCAGCCGGGCTGCCAGGTGCCGGTGCACGGCGGCATCAAGAAGCCGCTGGCGGCCATTGCGCAGTGGTTGTGAAGCCGGCCGGTGCCGCCCCGCGTATGTTGAATGTACGCCGCAGGGAAACAGAAATACGCGCTCATTAAAGTCGAAGTTGGCAAGTTCGTATAGAATGAGAATCAATATGCCAGCCAAAGCTCCGGTGATCGACAGTGCGCTTGCAATACAGCTGAAACGCCTGGGGCAAGACATGCGGGCGCAGCGCAAGTTGCACAAAGTCAGCGCCACCACGGCCGCCGAGGCCGCTGGCATGGCACGTGTCACGCTGCACCGCATTGAACGGGGCGAGCCTTCGGTGACGATGGGTGCCTACATGTCGGCGCTGGCTGCGGTGGGTTTGCAGGTTTACTTGAGTGGCGGCAAGAACTTCAGCTCCGTTGCAGGTCGACTCGGCGTTGAAACGGTGGCAGAACCCGCACTGCCGGCCCGTGTTCGTTTGGCAGACCATCCGCAACTGCAGCGTCTGGCCTGGCACATGCACGGTGTTGAAACCATCAGCGCTGAAGAGGCCTTGAGCTTGTACGAACGCAACTGGCGACACCTCGACCAGACCGCGTGGACCCCCGCTGAGCGTCAGTTGCTGCACAGCCTGGCGGCTTGCCTTGGCGGTGGACGTTTGCTGGTTTGAGCGCTGTTTCGGCGTTTTTCAAGGCACCCACGTCGGCCCGAATGCAAGCATGTTCGAACGTCTTCACCACCGGCGCATCGCCACCATCCTGGAGGCACTGAATCCGGACATCCTGCAGGCCAACGCCTGTTACTTAGGCGGCGGCACTGCAATGGCGCTGCGCTACGGTGAGTACCGCGAATCGGCAGACATCGACTTTCTGGTGTCCAGCGTGGACGGTTACCGCCAGTTGCGCGAGCAGCTCACCATGGCCGAGGGCATCGAGGCCATCACCAGGCCTGGCCACAGGCTGGTGCAAGTGCGCGACATGCGCGCCGACCAGTACGGCATCAGAACCATGCTGCGCGTGGACCCAACGAACATCAAGTTCGAGATCGTGCTGGAGGCCCGCATGCAGTTGCAAACACCGGGCGCTGACGATCGGATCTGTGGTCTGGTGACGTTGACTGCGCTGGACAGGGCCACCAGCAAACTGCTGGCCCATTCAGACCGCTGGCGTGATGACGCGGTGCAATGCCGCGACTTGATTGACCTGGCGATGATGGCGCCTGGCAGGCCGCTGCTGCAGCAGGCCATTGCGAAGGCGGCTGTGGCCTACGGTGACAACGTGCGGGCCGACTTGGCAGATGCGATCGAAG
>JAYUPP010000093.1:0-4715 GCA_043760045.1 Betaproteobacteria bacterium | reverse complement strand
TTGCCAACGGCATCACCAAAACCATGCTGCACCAGGAATGGAACATGGGCATCGACGCGGCCATCGAGAGCGAAGCGCAGGCGCAGGCGCTGTGCATGCTGACCGAAGACTTCGGCCGTGCTTACCGGGCTTTTGTGGCCAAGAGCAAGCCGGTGTTTGAAGGCAACTGAAGCTGCAAACAAGGCATCACGATGAACCCTCTGGAACACCTGGGCTGGCCGTTCTTCGAACAACGCCACCGCGAATTCGCCGCCGCGCTGAACAGCTGGGCGCAGCACACCGTGCGTGACGTGCACGCGCATGACGTGGACGCGCAGTGCAAACAACTGGTGCAGCAGCTGGGCCGCGGCGGCTGGCTGCAGCATGCGGTGGCCGGCACGGCTTATGGCGGTGCGGTGGATGTCATCGACACCAGAATGTTATGCCTGGCGCGCGAAACGCTGGCGCGCCACAACGGGCTGGCCGACTTTGCTTTTGCGATGCAGGGTTTGGGCTCGGGCGCAATATCACTGGCCGGCACACCCGAACAACAAGCGCGCTGGTTGCCGCGTGTGGCTGCCGGCAAGGCCATCAGCGCCTTTGCACTGAGCGAGCCCGATGCCGGTTCTGACGTGGCCGCCTTGCAGTGTGCGGCCCAGGTGGACGGAGACCACGCCGTGCTGAACGGCGAAAAAACCTGGATCAGCAACGGCGGCATCGCCGACTTTTATGTGGTTTTTGTACGGTCGGGCGAAGCACCTGGCGCACGCGGAATTTCAGCCTTTGTGGTTGAAGCCGGCACACCGGGTTTTGAGATCGCCGAACGCATCAACGTCATCGCGCCACACCCGCTGGCGAGGCTGCGTTTCAACAACTGCCGCGTGCCCTTGAGCCACCGCGTCGGTGCTGGCGGCGAAGGTTTCAAAGTGGCGATGCGCACGCTGGATGTGTTTCGCACCAGCGTGGCCGCCGCCGCCCTGGGCTTCGCCCGCCGCGCGATGGAGGAAGGTTTGACGCGCGCCAAAAGCAGGCCGATGTTTGGCGGGCACCTGGCCGACTTTCAACTCACCCAAGCCAAGCTGGCGCAGATGGCGCTGACCATCGACAGCGCCGCGTTGCTGGTTTACCGCGCCGCCTGGGAACGGGACCAGGGCAAGAACGTGACGCGCCAAGCCGCCATGGCCAAGCTGGCCGCAACAGAAGGTGCGCAGCAGGTGATCGACAGCGCCGTGCAGCTGTTTGGCGGCTTGGGTGTGGTCAGCGGCGTGACGGTGGAGCGCCTGTACCGCGAGATCCGCAGCCTGCGCATTTACGAAGGTGCGTCTGAGGTGCAGCAGCTCATCATCGGCCGCGACCTGATCAAGGAAAACGCATGAACAAACAAGTGATTCAGCCGGCCCATTGGGCGCGCCCCAAGGGTTATGCCAACGGCGTGATGGTGAATGCCGCCGCTGGGGGCCAGCAGCTTTTCATCGCCGGCATGATCGGCTGGGACGCACAAGGCCAGTTCCACACCGACGACCTGGTGGGCCAGGTGCGCCAGGCGCTGCAGAACATCGTGGATGTGCTGGCGGCGGCCGGCGCTGCGCCCGAGCACATCACCCGCATGACCTGGTACCTGACCGACAAGCGCGAATACTTGGCGCGGGGCCGCGAGATCGGGGCCGTATTCCGCGAGCTGATCGGGGACTTCGGCATCGCGATGACAGCGGTGCAGGTGGTAGCCTTGATTGAGGACCGCGCGCAGGTGGAAATCGAAGCCACGGCGGTGGTCTGGCCTAACCCCAATCATTACTGACAGAAAGCACTCCACACCATGGCCACAAATTTGGCAACCAGCAAGCCAAGCTTTCATTGGGACGACCCGCTGCTGCTGGAGCAACAACTCACCGACGACGAACGCCAGGTGCGCGAGGCCGCCAGCGCCTACTGTCAAGACAAGCTCGCGAGCCGCGTGGTGCAGGCCTTTCGCAAGGAAGAAACCGACACCGCCATCTTTCGCGAAATGGGTGAACTGGGCCTGCTGGGCGCCACCCTTCCTGAACAGTACGGCGGCGCCGGATTGAACTACGTCTGTTACGGCCTGGTGGCGCGTGAAGTGGAACGGGTGGACAGCGGCTACCGCAGCATGATGAGTGTGCAGAGTTCGCTGGTTATGCTGCCCATCTACCAGTTTGGCACCGAAGCCCAACGCCAGAAGTACCTGCCCAAGCTGGCCAGCGGCCACTGGATAGGTTGTTTCGGCCTGACCGAGCCCGACCACGGCAGCGACCCCGGCAGCATGGTCACACGTGCCAAGTCCGTACCCGGTGGTTACCAGCTGACGGGCAGCAAGATGTGGATCAGCAACTCACCGTTTGCCGACGTGTTTGTGGTGTGGGCCAAAGACGATGCCGGCGCCATACGCGGCTTCATTCTGGACAAAGGCATGAAAGGCCTGAGTGCACCCAAGATCGTTGGCAAGGTGGGCCTGCGCGCCAGCACCACCGGCGAGATCGTGATGGACAGCGTGTTTGTGCCCGAAGAAAACGCCTTCCCCGATGTGCGTGGCCTGAAAGGGCCGTTCACCTGCCTGGACAGCGCACGCTACGGCATCGCCTGGGGGGCATTGGGCGCCGCCGAAGACTGCTGGCACCGTGCGCGCCAGTACGTGCTGGACCGCAAGCAGTTTGGCAAGCCCCTGGCGGCCAACCAGTTGATCCAGAAAAAGCTGGCCGACATGCAGACCGAGATCACGCTTGGCTTGCAGGGCTGTTTGCGTCTGGGCCGCATGAAAGACGAAGGCACGGCCTCGGTGGAAATCACCAGCATCATGAAACGCAACAGTTGTGGCAAGAGCCTGGACATTGCGCGTGTGGCGCGCGACATGATGGGCGGCAACGGCATCAGTGATGAATACGGCGTGGCACGCCACCTGGTGAACTTGGAAGTGGTGAACACCTATGAAGGCACACACGATGTGCACGCGCTGATCTTGGGGCGCGCGCAGACGGGAATCTCTGCGTTTTGAGCCTGGGGCGCATGCCCCACAAGGCTGGGGCATGCGCTGTTGGTGATGGGAGCGACGGCCAAGCGCCGTTCCAGCGCGAAGGCCTAACAAACATTCGCAGCGGCGGCTTCAGATGTAGAACTCCACCGCCGGCAGCGGCTCGGCGGCGTGCAGCAGGTCCACGCGCTTTTGCACCATGCGCAGCGCGCCTTCATGCAGACGCAGGTGATGCCAGGCCACACCGGGCAGCGTGACGGTGCGGCCGGCGCGCAGTTCGGTGTAGATAAAAGGCGTGCGCAGTTCGAACCGGTTGGCCGCTGCATCACACAGGCGCACTTCAGGGTTCTGCAGCAGGTGGTGGCAGCGGCCGGGCGGCTTTTGTGAATGGGCCTGCGGGCTTTGCAGGCGCAGCAACTTCACCTGCCGCAGCACCGCGTCGTCATACAGGTGTGAAGCCTGCGCCAGCGGGTCGCTGTGCTGGCTGTCGGCCGGCAACCAATACCAACCATCGGGTGCAAACAGCGCCGCCCATGCGCACCAGCGCTGTTCGTCCAGGCAGCAGGCCTCGTGCACCACAAAGGCCACCAGGTCGGCCGCTGTGGGCCCCTGGTCCGGTTGCAGCGCCCCGGCGCCCGTTGCACAGGCAAGTTCGCTCATGGCGCTGCCATGGCCTGCGCCCAGGCACGGTATTGGTTGCGCAACACCGCTTCGTCGATGCCACTCACATCACGCGGCGCAGCGGGGTCGGTGGCGCCCGAAGCACCACGGTGCAGGCTGACCCAGGGGTTGCCGTCGCTGGCCAGGCTTTGCTGCATCTGTTCAAACAAATGCAAGTCGTCATGCGCCAGCATCGACAGCGGTGAAAACACCTGCCGGTTGTAGAGCAGCGCGTTGTGCAGCAGTTCAGCCGGTGCGCCTTCGGGCTGGAAAGCCCAGGCCTCCAGCAGCGTGCGGTCTGCTGCTTGCGGCCGCAGCACGCGCATCACTTGAGGAACACCTTTGACGGCCATCGACGGGTAAAAAACCACGTTTTGTGGCGCGAAGGCCAGCACCGTTTGCGCGCGGCTGGCGCCGTGGGCGGCCGTCAGTGCCTGTGCGTATTCGCTGGGCCCTTCGGCGCCGCTGACGTCACTGGTGCCGCTGTGCAGGCTGGCCTGCGTGCCCAGCACACTGTGGCCGTTGGGCAGCACACGCGCGCCCATTTTTTCGAAGAAACCGTACCCCGATGCAAACGGCAGCAGTTGTTTCAGTGCCAGCGGCACGGGTGCGTCTCCAACCGCCGCGCCATGCACGGCCTGCGCCGACTGCGTGACCGACGCGTGGGTGGTGACGGGGTGAAACGCGTCATTGATGTTTTCAAGGTAAAGCTTCCAGTTGGCGTGGAAGACCGTGCGCAGCACCCCGCCGGCCACCTGCAAGCGGCCCACCGGTGATCGGTCGGCCAGCAGGTCCAGCGCTGTCAGCAGTTCACCCATGCTGTCTGCAAAAGAAGGCCCGCCGCTGCGCTGGCGCGCAAACACAAAACCCCTGTGCACAGCCACTTCACCGTAAGGCGTGAGGCCATGCTGTGCCGGGCAACCGGCAAACACGCCGTCGTCATAACCGCCCTTCATCGGCACACCCAGCAAACTGCCGTCCAGCCGGTAGCTCCAGCCGTGATACGCGCAGCGCAGGAAACGCCCTGCATGGCCGCTGGGCGCGGTGGCCAGCGGCGCACCCTTGTGCGCGCAGCGGTTGTGCAGCAGCG
>JAYUPP010000092.1:0-4734 GCA_043760045.1 Betaproteobacteria bacterium | reverse complement strand
CCAGACATTCTTTCATCTATTACTGCACGACCGAAAAAGCTATGAATCACGGGGATAAACGGCTGATCAGCCTGGCCGCGCTGCGAAGGTAGGGCTAGTGTTGTGACTCATAAGTTTCGGGACATGAAACCGCGCCTTCGTCCGCCATGCGTCGTTGCAAATCCTCGCCATAGAAAAAACTATGGCTGCGGTTTGCGCCTGGCCTGACGAACGAATGCATTGCTTTCATTTGTCTCGAAACTTATGAGTCACAACACCAGTTTCACGATGACACCACAAGAGACTGAAGCAGCCCCTGCTGCACACACTGCCGCCACCGGGAAGGCCGATGCCCGCAAGGCGCTGGCCTGCCTGGACCTGACGAGCCTGAACGACCGTGACACCGCTGCCGACATCGTGGCGCTGTGCCAACGCGCTGTGGGGTCTGACCCCGATAGAAGCGGCAGCGACAGCAAAAGCAGCCGCAGCGGCATGGGTCCGCCGCGCGGCCCGGTGGCCGCCGTGTGCGTGTGGCCACGTCGCGCCGCGCTGGCGCGCCGGCTGTTGCCGCCGCACATCGCGGTGGCGGCCGTGGCCAACTTCCCCGACGGCAGTGCCGATCTGCAGCGTGCGGTGCGAGACACGTTCGCCATCGTCGGCGCGGGTGCACAGGAAGTCGATGTCGTCTTCCCTTACCGCGACTTCGCCGCCGCGCCTGCCCTGCTGCAGGCGGTGCGCCGGGCCAGCCGTGGCCTGGGTTTGAAAGTGATACTGGAAACCGGTGCACTGCAAGACCCGGCCCTCATCAACCGCGCCTGCCGCATGGCACTGGACGCCGGCGCCGACTTCCTGAAAACCAGCACTGGCAAAACCGCGCGCAGCGCATCGCCCGCAGCCGCCGTGCTGCTGTTGCAGAGCATCGCGCAAGACAGCCACGCCCGCAGCCGCGTCGGTTTCAAACCCGCCGGCGGCATTCGCACCGTGGCCGACGCCGCGCTCTACATGCAGCTGGTGGCGCAGCATCTGGGCGCTGCGGCCGTCAACCCGGCGCGTTTTCGCATCGGCGCCAGCAGCCTGCTTGACGACATCGAAGCGCTGCTGTGCGGCACGCCGGCCAGCCGCCAGGCCAGCGGGTATTGAACTCACTTTCAAACTGAAATTCGTCGCCCGAACCAGATGAAAACCCACCGGACACCCACCATGCGCTCACCTCTGGTATCAGGCTTGCTTGCCGCCGCGTTGCTGGCCGGCTGTGCCACAACATCATTGCCACCCGTGCCACCCACCGCCACCGAGCCCGTGAAGCTGCGTGTGCTGGCCATCAACGACTTCCACGGCAACCTGCGCCCGGCGCGCGGCGGCGTGCGCATCGCCGACACCGCCAACCCCGGCAAAACCGTGAACGTGGAAGCCGGTGGCGCTGAACACCTCGCCACCGCCGTGGCCGAGCTGCGCCAGGGCCACAACAACCACGTGTTTGTGGCCGCTGGCGACCTAATCGGCGCCACGCCGCTGCTCAGTGCGCTGTTCCGCGACGAACCCACCATCGAAAGCCTGAACCTGATGGGGCTGGAAATCTCGGCCGTCGGCAACCATGAATTTGACAAAGGCGCTGATGAACTGCTGCGCATGCAGCGCGGTGGCTGCCACGGGGGCGAGGGCTGCAAAGGGCCCATGCCCTTCAAGGGCGCCACTTTCCAATATCTGGCGGCCAGCACGGTCGTGCAAAGCACCGGCCAGACGCTGCTGCCGCCTTACGTCATCAAGCGTTACCAGGGCATCCCGGTGGCCTTCATTGGCCTCACGCTGCAAGCCACGCCCACCATCGTGGTAGCAGAGGGCGTGGCGGGTTTGACGTTCCGCAACGAAGCGGTAACCGTGAACGAACTGGTGCCGCAGTTGCGCCAGCAGGGCGTGGAGGCCATCGTCGTGTTGATCCACGAAGGCGGTGTGCCGGTGGGCGACTACAACGAATGCCCCGGCATCAGCGGCCCCATCGTGGACATCGTCAAGCAGCTCGACAAAGCGGTGGACCTGGTGATCAGCGGCCACACCCACCGCGCCTACAACTGCCGCATCGAAGGGCGCCTGGTGACCAGCGGCGACAAGTACGGCACCATCGTCACCGCGATCGATCTGGTGCTCGACCCGAAGTCGCGCGACGTCACCAGCGCAGTGGCCAACAACGTCATCGTGCGCCCCAGCTTCGCCAAAGACCCGGTGCAGACTGCCCTCATTGAGCAGTATGAAAAGCTCGTCGTGCCACTGGCCAAACGCGTGGTGGGCCGCATCGCAGCCGCGCTGCCGCGTGAGGGCAACACCGCCGGCGAAAGCCCGCTGGGCCAGGTGATTGCCGACGCCCAACTGGCCGCCACGCGGGCAGCCAAAGACGGCGGCGCGCAGGTGGCTTTCATGAACCCCGGCGGCATCCGCGCCGGCCTGCCGCTGCCGGCCGACGGCCAGCTGCGTTATGAAGACCTGTTTGCCGTGCAGCCGTTCTATAACAACCTGGTGACGCTGACACTGAGCGGCGCGCAGCTGCTGGAACTGCTGGAACAGCAGTGGAAAGGCCAGGTCGGCAGCGGCCGCATCTTGCACGTCAGCCGTGGTTTCAGCTACAGCTGGGACGCCGCCAAACCAACGGGTGAACGTGTGCTGCCGGGCAGCGTGCGCCTGAACGGCCAGCCGGTGGCCGCTGGCGACACGGTGCGTGTCACGGTGAACTCATTTGTCGCCGGTGGCGGCGACAACTTTGTCGTCTTCAAACAAGCGCGTGACGCGCGCACCGGCGTGATGGATGTCGATGCGCTGGAAGCCTATGTGAAGAGCAACCCGGCACTGGCGCCGCAACCGCTGGACCGCATCGTGCGGTTGAATTGATGCCGGTGCCAGGCTGCGCCTGCCGCCGCTGAAGGCACAACCCAGAGCCCAGGTGCACACCCTGCAGCCTTCCGAGACCATCCGCACCAAACGCGACGGCGGCGCCTTGAGCGTGGCGCAGATCAACGGCTTTGTTGCCGGCCTGGTGGACGGCAGCTGGGCCGACAGCCAGGCCGCCGCGCTGGCCATGGCCATCGTGCTGCGCGGCATGGACACCGCAGAAACGGTGGCACTGACGCAGGCCATGACGTATTCAGGCCGCGTGCTGAACTGGCGCAGCGCGGCCTTCAACGGCCCGCTGCTCGACAAACACAGCACCGGCGGTGTGGGCGACAAGGTGAGCCTGGTGCTGGCGCCCCTCCTCGCTGCCTGCGGCGCGGTGGTGCCGATGATCAGCGGCCGGGGTTTGGGCCACACCGGTGGCACCTTAGACAAACTGGAAGCCCTGCCCGGCTACCGTGTGGATGTGCCGCAGGCCCAGCTGCTGGCAACGCTGCGCACGGCCGGCTGCGCCATCGTGGGCGCCAGTGCCGACCTGGCGCCGGCCGACCGGCGCCTGTATGCGCTGCGCGACCTGACGGCCACCGTGGAAAGCCTGCCGCTCATCACCGCCAGCATCCTGAGCAAAAAACTCGCCGCCGGCCTGCACGGCCTGCTGCTCGACGTGAAGGTGGGCAGCGGCGCTTTCATGGCCACGCTGGCGCAGGCGCAAGCCCTGGCGCAGAGCCTCGTGCAGGTGGCGCGCGGTGCCGGCCTGCCGGCGCGGGCACTCATCACCGACATGAACCAGGTGCTGGGTTTGACCGCCGGCAATGCGCTGGAAGTGCAAGAGAGCCTCAACTTCCTGTGCGGCCGCGAACAAGAACCCCGCTTGCTCAAGCTGACGCTCGAACTGGCTGGCAGCCTGCTGCACCTGGGCGGCCTGGCCCCTGACGTGCAACAGGGGCGGCAGCAGGCGCAGCGCGCGCTAGGCAGTGGCGCAGCGGCCGAGCGCTTTGCGCGCATGGTGGCGCAGCTGGGCGGCCCGCCTGACGTTTTGCAGCAACCGCAGCTGCCCACGGCCCCCGTGGTGCTGCCGGTGCCGGCTTTGTATGACGGCGTATTGGCCAGCACCGACGTGCGCGCCATCGGCCTGGTCGTGGTGGCGCTGGGTGGTGGCCGCAGCCGCGCCGGGCAACCGGTGGACCCGCGTGTGGGCGTGCTGGGTGTGTTGCCGCCGGGCAGCACGGTGCAACGCGGGCAGCCGCTGGCGCAGGTGCACGCGGCCAGCACGGCCGACGCCGAGCAGGCCATACGGGCACTGCAAGCCGCGCTGCGGGTGGACGGCGCAACACCGGCGGCCACCACGGCTGCAGCGCGTGAAGCTCAGGCGCCGGTGGTGCTGGACAGCGTGGGCGATTGAGTGCGACTGGCACCGCAGCGCGGGACGCGGGGGCGACCGCTGTGCAAGCTTGATGCAGATTTTCATTGTTGTTCATTGCGGCTTGAACAACAATTGCTGTTCCAGCAACAATGAACAACAACGGCCTTGAACGACCCCACCAGCGACCCCACCAGCGACCTCGCCAGCGCTGACAGCACCGGCTACGACAGCGTCGAGATACGCCGTCCGGCGCTGGCGCAAAGCTACCTGACGCTGATGAAAGCGCAGCCCGGCCGGCCGCTGGCGATGTTTGCGCCGCGCCGCGTCGGCAAAACCTATTTCCTGGACCACGACCTGGCCCCGGCCGCGCGCCGGCAGCAGCTGTTGCCGGTCTATGCCGACCTGTGGCTGCAGAAAACATCGCCACTGGACGCCATCAACCACGCGCTGGAGGAAGCGCTGGACGACGCCACCGTGCCCCTGCGCAGCGTGGGCCGGCTGGCGCGCACGCC
>JAYUPP010000091.1:0-4743 GCA_043760045.1 Betaproteobacteria bacterium | reverse complement strand
ACGACATCGACGAGGCCCTGCGCCTGGCCAGCCGCGTGGTGCTGCTGGACGGCGGGCGCATCCAGCAACACGGCGCGCCGGCCGATCTGCTGGCCCAGCCGGCCACGCCGTGGGTGGCGCAATTTTTAGGCGGCAGCGAGATCGGCTTGCGCCGGCTGGCGCTGCAAACCGTGGCGCATCTGCTGCGCCCGGGTGAGCCGGCCGACGGCGCGCCGATCAGCGACAACGCCAGCCAGCGTGATGCGCTGGCGCTGTGCCTAGCGCGGCAGGTTGACCGGCTGGCCGTGGCCGATGCCCAGGGCCGGCCGCTGGGCGCCGTGCGGTTGGCCGATTTGCTGCGGCCCGGGCCGGGCGATGCTTTGCCAGGCAGCCGGTGACGCGGCCCCGACTGGCGCGCGCACTTGCCCATGACATCCCCATAACTTGGCCATGACCGGCCCGCCGCCGCCCGATCCCCGCCGGGCCGCAGCGCCAGCGCGCCCGGCGTGGTGGCGCGACCCACTGCCCTGGGCCAGCGCCGCGCTGCTGGCGCTGACCTGGGGCATGCCGCTGCTCAAGCCCTTGTTTGCCGCCGCTTTTCCGGCGCTCGACCGGCCGCTCTACGAGCAAGACAGCTTTGCCGCGCTGCTGGGCGCGCACCTGGTCCTGGTGGCGCTGTCCAGCGCGGTGGCGGTGGCCGTGGGCCTGGCGGCCGGCATCTTTGTCACCCGACCCGCGGGGCGGGAGTTCAGGCCGCTGGTCGAGACGTTGGTGGCCATCGGCCAGACCGTGCCGCCGGTGGCGGTGCTGGCCATCGCCGCGCCGCTGATCGGTTTTGGCAGCGCACCGGCGCTGATCGCACTGGCGCTGTACGGCGTGCTGCCGGTGCTGCGCAGTGCGATTGCCGGCATCGAATCCGTGCCGGCGGCCGTGCTGGACGCCGCCGCCGGCTGCGGCATGACCGCCTGGCAGCGGCTGCGCAACATCGAGCTGCCGCTGGCCGCGCCGGTGCTGCTGGCCGGCGTGCGCACCTCGGTGGCCATCAACATCGGCACGGCGGCGATTGCGTCCACCGTGGGCGCCAAAACCCTGGGCTCACCCATCATCGTCGGCCTGAGCGGCTTCAACACCGCCTACGTGGTGCAGGGCGCGCTGCTGCTGGGGTTTCTGGCGCTGGTGGTGGACGGGGTGTTTGAGCGGCTGGTGCGCTGGGTTGAGCGGTGGCGGGTGGCGGCCTGACAAGACCCGCAAGCCA
The DNA here is from genome assembly GCA_043760045.1 of Betaproteobacteria bacterium. Classification (GTDB taxonomy): domain Bacteria; phylum Pseudomonadota; class Gammaproteobacteria; order Burkholderiales; family Burkholderiaceae_C; genus Rubrivivax. The sequence goes on along the minus strand of JAYUPP010000091.1, from coordinate 3,509 downwards.
AAGAACTTACTTTTTTACAATTTAACAAACTAAAATTTGACATATTGAGCAGAACGTCTTAAGCTATTTGTCAACCTGTCATGAGGTGGATCGATGGCCGAGAACGAAATTCTGGATTTGGCAGGCCGCCGCTGGCAACGCACTCGCGCGGCGCTGGTCAATCCAAATCTCTCCCTCACGGCCATCGCTGAATGCGTGGCCGAGGATCTTCAGCGTGCAGTTCACTTACAACTCGCCAAGGCCCTGCGCAGCGGGCATACGCTATTGACCGTTCTACGGGCTACCGAACAGCACCCGGCGGCGCTGCGGGCCGCCGTCGAGAGCTTCCAGGATCAGCGGCTTGCCCGAATTGCACGCGACGCGATTAGTGCCACTGCCTCAAAAGACCCGGCGGACATCGCGCGATGCGCAGTCAACATGCTGCTGGATGGCCTGATGGACAAGCTACCGGCGCTTGCCCGCCGCAGTGGCTGTTTTCAGGCAGGCGCGCGCCGCGAGACTTTGTTGCAGGCCGTGCATCAGTCGCTTGACGCACGCCGTGATGAACTTACTGCCGTCATCGAGGCATCCTTGCGCGGTCAGCCGGTGCGGCAACTGCGGCGCAACGGCGCAGAGCGGCGCCAGGCGCCGATGGATGCAAAGACGTTGGTGAATTCGCCACTCTTCGTTCTTGTGCGAGGTGCAAATCATGTCTCCGCGCAAAACTGAATCGTTTTCCATCCATGCGACGCCGGATCACATCCACCTGCGCGGTGACGTGAAACAAGACTTGCGCCTGCTCGCCGAGGCGCCATTGCAAAGTTTGTTGACGAGCCCAACGATCCGCAGCCTTGATTTTCTGAACATTGCTGCCAGCGTTTACGCAGTAGACCGCACCGTCAGGCGCAAACCAGGCGAAGGCAACGATCTCGGTGTTCGAACCCTTGGTCTTTGTTTTGCGGTTGCCGATGTCGCCTTCTGGCAGCGCAGCGAGATCACCGAGGCGGTGGCAGGGCTGTTGCACTTTCTGACCGATGAGAACTGGTCACTGCGCTTCGTGCCAGCAGTCCTGCCGTTGTTGGCGCCGCAGCGTCAGTCAAGACTGGCGCTGCCCTGGGTGCATAAACCTCGGCGGATAGCGCTGTACAGCGGTGGCCTGGATTCTGCTGCCGGTCTCGCAAATCAGGTCTTGGCAGGTAGAACTGACTATTTGCTCTTGACGGTGGGCCACCACAGCGCACTGCGCCGACGATGTACCCGACAGATTCAGCAGCTCAGTGAGCTGACGAGCACGGCGCGTCAACTGCACGCGAACTTGGTGGTGTCCTTGCGGGGCGGTGCAGCCAAACGCATGAGCACACAAGAGAGTTCGCAGAGAACCCGTGCGTTTCTGTTCTGCACGGCAGCAGCCGTAGCGGCTCAAACCTGCGAGGTCGAGAATATCGAGGTCTTCGAAAATGGCGTGGGTGCCATCAACCTGCCGGTGATGACCGGCATGCTCATGGGCGGGCTGGCAACGCGGGGCGCACATCCCACCTTTCTTGCGCAGATGGGTGATCTCGCGTCAGCAGTGGCCGAGAAACCGGTCCGGTACTCGCTGCCGTTTGCGGCCCGCACCAAGGCAGAAATGCTCACCGTGCTCAGGACGCACGACCTCGGGTCATGGGCGCAACTCTCACATTCCTGCGTGCACACCTCCTGGCGTGAGCGCGGCATCAGCCACTGCGGCCAGTGCCCTGGCTGCATTGAACGCCGACAGGCTTTTGCTGCTGCGGGCATCCCAGAAATCACCCGGGGTCAGTACAGCATCGACTTGCTGCAAAAAAACAAGCCACTGACCCAGAGCAATGCCGACTACCTGTGCTGCTACCTGATGGATGCTGCTGCCTGGTTGGCGGATGAAGCCCCTGTGCGCCGCCGCCTGCAGTGGCACCTTGCCGCAACGCAGGTGCCCACTGGGCGGCACCTGGCGATTGCAGAGCACCTGCGCCGCCACGCCCAGGAGGTCATCACCACGCTGGGCCATTTGGCCGTCCATCCCGGGTTCAAGGTTTGCACGCCTGGACAGGGTGGCCGCAGTTCAGCGCCCTCGGAATCGCCACCATGAACTACGAAGACACTGACCTTTCGGCCTTGGCTGAGCGCGTGACGGCTGCACGCAAGCGCGCCGGCATTACCCAAGACCTGGCGGCAGCTCACCTGAACATCAGCCGGCCCACGTTCATCGCCATCGAGAAGGCTACGCGACGTCCGCGCCCGGAGGAGCTGGTGAAGCTTGCCGCGTTTTTTGGAACACCAGTCAGCACGCTGCTACGTCAAGAGACGCAACCACCCAAGCTGCAACCGCATCTTCGCTCGGTACTCAACAGCCACCCGGATGATCAGACGGAACTGGAAACCGCCATCGCCAAGCTTACGGGCTTCGTGGATGACTATCTGTTTTTGGAAAGCAAGCTGGATGCGCAGCCAGTCACCAACTTCCCGCCGCGAATCCGTGCGCCGTTGGGCCCCATCGAGCGATTTGCCGACCATTGCGCACAAGAGGAGCGTGCGCGGCTGAATCTTGGCGCGCACCTGCCCATCTACACACTGCGCAAGATATTGGAGGACATCGGTGTTCATGTGTTTCTGGACGCGCTGCCCTCAAAACTGGCGGGGTTGTATGTCTTTGTGCCCGATTTCGGTTACTGCATCCTCATCAACAAGCTGCACCCCAAAGACCGTCGCCGCTGGACCACGGCGCATGAATACGGCCACTTCTTGCTCGACCGTGACAAGCCTGGCGTGGACTATTTGCGCCCCGCTCAACGCAAGCCCGAGAACGAGCGGTTTGCCGATGCTTTTGCAGCAGCCTTCCTGATGCCGGAAGCCGGCGTACAGCGGCGCTTTTATGAAGAACTGGAAAGCAAAAGCGACTTCAATGTCGGCGATCTTTGCCGAATGGCAAATTACTACGCCGTCTCATTGATGGCCATGACGCTGCGCCTGGAGGCGCTGACCCTGATCGGGCGCGGCAGTTGGGACTCCATCAAGGCGTCGGGCGTGGCGATCAAGGCGCTAAAGCACGAGGCAGGTTTGCAAGACCAGCCGGACTTGGAATCGGCTGAGCCCTTGCCGGACCGTTATGTCTTTCTGGCAGTGCAGGCGTGGGCGTCGGAGAAAATCAGCACCGGCATGCTCGCCAAATTGCTGCGCTGTTCACTCGTCGAGGCCCGTGAGATTGCCTACCGCCGTGCTGAGGTTGAAGATGATGCTGATGGCGGTTCTGAACGTTTCAGCGTGAATCTGACGGATTCATTGCTGGCGGTGCGGTAAGTGAATGACCGCGTCTGACCTTCCAAATCGCTCACACATCGCCATGTGCAACACGGCTGTGGTGCGATGAGCCACTACGTGCTGGACGCGTGTGCGCTGGTAAATCTTTATTGCGGCTGGGGTGGGTTGAGAGAGTTGCAAACTTTCGGTGCGTCTTGGAGCATCGGCGACATCGCCTTGAAGGAAGCCTTGTTTGTACGGGAGTTTGATGCGCA